>LUZH01000001.1 GCA_001602885.1 Bacteroidales bacterium Bact_16
ACCGTGGCCATCCGGATGGGGGAGCGCCGGGCGCGCATCTACCAGACGGTGCTGATCGCCGCTGGCTGGGTCCTGATGACGGTCTTCGTGCTGACGCTGCCCGTGCGGCCCTGGTATTTCCTCTATTTCGTCACCCTGCCGCTCTACATCAAGCACCTGCGGGGCGTCTGGACGCTGAAGGACAAGCAGCTGGACCCTATGCTTCCGCTACTCGTGATCGGGACGTTCCTGTTCTCGCTGATCGGGGGGATCGGACTTCTTCTTTAGCCGTTTGACGGCTTCTCGCCGACATACATCCGGCACAGGCCCAGCGTGAAGGCCTTGTGCCGCACCTGCGCGTAGCCGCAGCCGGCCATCGTGGCCGTCCATTCGCGGCGGCCCGGGAAAGCCTGCACGGAGGCGGGGAGGTAGGTGTAGGCGGCGCGGTCGCCGGAGATGCGCCCGCCGATCCAGGGCACGAAGTGCTTGAAATAGAGATTGTAGCCCCAGCGCAGGAAGCGGTTTTCGGGGACCGACAGCTCCAGGATGACGAGCCGCCCGCCCGGCTTGAGCACGCGGAGGATCTCCCGCAGCGCCGCTTCGCGGTGCGCGAAATTGCGGATGCCGAAGGCGATGGTCACGACGTCGAAGCTCGCGTCGGCGAAGCGCATCGCCTCGCTGTCGCCCTGCTCGCAGGAGATGCGGCCTTCGAGGCCGGCTTTCGCGACCTTGTCGCGCATCACGGCGAGCATGCCCTCGGAGAGGTCCAGCCCGGTGATGCGGCTGTCGGGGTGCATCCGCCCCGCGATGGCGAGGCTGAAGTCGCCCGTGCCGCAGGCGATGTCGAGGATGGACTGCGCCCGGCGGGCGTCGACGATCTCGCGCAGCGCGCGGCGACGCCAGCTGCGGTCCACGCCGAGGGACATCAGGTGGTTGAGGCGGTCGTAGTCGGGGGCGATCCCGTCGAACATCTGCTGGATTTTCTCTTTCTGCGGCATGCTTTCTGAAATGAAAAATCCGGCTTCGGGCCGGATGTTGGAGCAGGATAAGGGAGTCGAACCCTCCTCCTTGGCTTGGGAAGCCAATGCACTACCGATGTGCTAATCCTGCTTGGGGCGAAATTGAATCATTTTCGAAATTGTTTGGAACACGAATAATGGTCAAACGCGATGCAAATATAATAAATAATTCGTAATTTTGGCAACTTGAAACAAATCGTAGAAATGTATTCTCTGGGTATCGACGTCGGATCTTCATCCGTCAAAGTTGCGCTGCTCGACATCGCGGGCGGCAAGTGTGTAAGTTCATCCACCAACCCCAAGTCCGAGGCCCCCATCAAGGCGGTCCGCAAGGGCTGGGCGGAGCAGGACCCGCAGTCCTGGTGGAAGTATATGTGCGAAGGGATCCGCGAGATGGCGGCGGCCGGTTTTGACATGAGCCAGGTCGCGTCGATCGGTATCTCCTACCAGATGCACGGCCTCGTGGCGGTGGACAAGGACGTCCACCCGGTGCGCGACGCCATCATCTGGTGCGACTCCCGTGCCGTCGAGACGGGCGCGGCCGCCCTGCAGGGCATCGGCTACGACCGCTGCATGGAGCACCTGCTCAACTCTCCCGGCAACTTCACGGCCTCCAAGCTGGCCTGGGTGAAGCAGAACGAGCCGGACATCTACG
>LUZH01000002.1 GCA_001602885.1 Bacteroidales bacterium Bact_16
AAGAAAAGGTGGAGCCGTAAGCCGGTTTCTGTTCACGGATTTTCTGTCATTTATCTTCGCAACCTACCCCCTGGCATCGGACGGGCCGTCCTCGTCTGCCAGTATATTTGGTCTTGCAGGTCCCGGTGCCGTACCCGCGCGGCATCGCTGACGCGCGTCGTGGGCTCTTACCCCGCGTTTTCACCCTTACCGTCCGGAGACGGCGGTCATTTTCTGTTACGGCTGGCGTGAGGTTACCCCCACCTGCGCTTTCCGCAGCGGGATGCCCTGTCCTGTCCGGACTTTCCTCCCTTGCGGGCGACAGATCGCTCCACCTTTAGTCTTGGACCGCAAAGTTAGGGAAATCTTTCATTGTACACAAATTTGCAGAATTTTGGTCTATCTCTGCAAGCATTCCAGGAAGCGATGCGGTAAATTTGTTTCGGTCCAACCAAAAAGACGTATACTTTTTTCTAACCGCATATGAAAAGGAATCTTGTTCTTCTTTTTGCTCTGCTCGCCCTGTTCGGGTGCAGCAAGAACGTGAGCACCCCGGTCCTCACCATCGAAGGTGGCCAGGTGCAAGGTGTGGCGTCCGACCTTCCCGGCGTCGTTGTCTATCGTGGCATCCCCTATGCGGCGCCGCCCATCGGCGACCTCCGCTGGAAGGAGCCGCAGCCCGTCGTGCCCTGGCAGGGCGTCAAGCTCTGCGACAAGTTCGGCCATCCGGGCTACCAGGCCGTCCACTATCCCGGCGGTTACACCACCGAGTGGGGCTATGGCGACGAGTCTCCCTACAGCGAGGACTGCCTCTACCTGAACGTGTGGACCAAGGCTTCCGGCCAGACTGAGAAGAAGCTCCCCGTGGCGCTCTGGATCCACGGCGGCGGCTACCGCGAGGGCTGGGGCTCCGAGCCCGAGTTCGACGCCCAGGAGTGGGGCGCCAAGGACGTGGTGATCGTGTCGATCAACTACCGTCTCGGCGTGTTCGGTTTCCTGACCCATCCTGAGCTCTCCGCCGAGAGCCCGCACGGCGTGTCCGGCAACTACGGCATCCTCGACCAGATCGAGGCCCTCAAGTGGATCAAGAAGAACATCGCCCAGTTCGGCGGCGATCCCGACAACGTGATGATCTTCGGCCAGAGCGCCGGCGCCGGCAGCGTCAAGACGCTGTGCGAGTCGCCGCTGGCCCGCGGCCTCTTCAACAAGGCCATCATCATGTCCGGCGGCGGCCTCACCCTGCCGCAGCCCGCGCCCGCAGCCGGCGCCCCGGCCGGCCGCATGGGCCGCATGGGCGGCATGTTCCGCCAGATGTCCCTCCAGGAGTCCGAGCAGCAGACCAAGGAAGTCATGGACTGGGCCGGCCTGACCGACCTCAAGAAGATGCGCGCCGCCTCCACCGAGATGATCTACACCCTCGGCAACATCTACAACGCCGCCAGCGGCAAGTTCGCCTTCCTGACCGCGATGCCCATCGTGGACGGCTACGTGTCCAAGGAGAGCTTCGACGCCGCCGCCAAGGACGGCTCCCTCGCCGATGTGCCTTATATGATCGGTTACACGCTCAACGACATGGGCGACATGGCCGGCGGCATCGCCGCTTTCTGCCTCAACCGCGAGGAGAAGGGCGCCAAGGCCTGGGCCTATGAGTTCGCCCGCCCGCTGCCCACCGACGGCCGCTCCAACGTGCTGTCCGGCGCTTTCCATTCCTCCGACCTCTGGTTCGTGTTCAAGTCCCTGCAGCACTGCTGGCGTCCCTGGACCCAGGGCGACTGGGACCTCTCCGAGAAGATGCTGACCGCCTGGACCAACTTCGCCAAGACCGGCGACCCGGGCCTCGGCTGGGAGCCGTACACGCAGGAGCACAGCCAGTTCATGCTCTTCAAGCTCGACGCCCAGGACAAGGAGGCTTCCGAGCAGGGCGAGCCGATCAAGCCGTAAGCCTGAAGTTAGTAGTAATTTTGTTAACATATTCTGCGTATGGAGTCCCGTGCCGTGGTGTACGGGACTTTTTTTGTCAAAAAAACGGCGCAAGCGATGGAACAACAATGTTTTTTTACTAAATTCGTAGATTCGGTCTAAGTGGCCCTGCCACGCCGGACAGACTCCCGGACACGGTCCTTGGATAGGGACACGCCCGCGATCGGACTAACCACAGCCGACGGAGCCCGCTCACCCGGGATGCACTATGCTATACCTCGGGGAGTAGAAGAGTTTGTCCCTG
>LUZH01000003.1 GCA_001602885.1 Bacteroidales bacterium Bact_16
AACATATAAGAGGTGTTCTGCACCATCAGGGTGAAGTCGGTCAGGGCCGGGGAGTACACGGCACCGCCCGCGCAGGGACCGAAGATGCCGCTGATCTGGGGCACCACGCCGCTGGCGAGGATGTTGCGCTCGAAGATCTCACCGTAGCCGGCGAGGGCGTCGATGCCCTCCTGGATACGGGCTCCGCCCGAATCGTTGAGTCCGATGACCGGGGCGCCGGCACGGACGGCCATGTCCATGACCTTGCAGATCTTCTCGGACATGGTCTTGCTCAGGGAACCGCCGTTGACGGTGAAGTCCTGGGCGAACACGAACACGGGACGGCCTTCGATCGTGCCCTGTCCGGTCACGACGCCGTCGCCGTCCGGATGGGTAGCGTCCATCCCGAAGTTGGTGCAGCGGTGCTGCACGAACATGTCGAACTCTTCGAAGCTGTCGGCATCGAGGAGCAGGGCAATGCGCTCGCGGGCTGTGAGTTTGCCCTTCTGGTGCTGGGCGTCAATACGCTTCTGGCCGCCGCCGAGTTTCGCAGACGCGCGGCGTTCGACCAGTTCCTGGATTTTATCTTGTTGGATACTCATAATTCGGTAATACAAAACAAACAATCGGGCAAATATACTAAAAATTCCGGTACGCGCGGGGGCGGGGAGAAAAAAATCCCCTTTTTCTGCGGAAAGCCCGTTTGGACGGTGTCAGCCGAGGATGCCGGGCAGTTCTTCGATGTGGTCCAGGATCCAGTCCGGGGCGGCCGTCTGCAGCTGCGCGCGGTCCTGGTTGCCCCAGGTCACGCCGCAGGTGCGACAGCCCGCCGCCTGGCCCATCTGGATGTCGAAGACGGTGTCTCCGACGACCACGCTTTCCGCCGCCAGGCCGCCCATCTGCTCCAGCACGCTCAGGGCGGGGTCCGGGGCCGGTTTGTGGTGGGCGACGGTGTCCGAGGCGGCCATCGCGCAGAAATGCTCCAGCACGCCCATCCGCCCGAGCAGCATCTGCAGGGAGCGGCTGCCGCGCGAAGTGGCGATGGACATCCGGAGGCCGCGCGAGCGGAGCTCCGCGAGCGCCTCGGCTACGCCGGGGAAGAGGACGATGCAGGGGACGGCGATGTCGTCGAACAGCCGGCGGTAGGTGTCGCAGGCCGCGGCGACGAGCTCGGGAGGCGTGTCCGTGCCGCGCGCGAAACAGTCGGGCAGCGGCAGGCCGATGGTGGCGCAGATGCGCTCCGGGGTGGATTCCGGCACGCCCAGCTCGCGCAGCGTCGCCTGCGTGCAGCGGACGATGCCGAGCGAGGTGTCGGCGAGGGTGCCGTCAAAATCGAAGATCAGATTGCGGATCATAGAAGGGCGGCAAAGATACGGTTTTTTTGTGTAAATTTGCGTCCATGGAAGGACAACAAGAGCAAGTCAATTTCTCCGAAGTGCTGGAGGTGGCGGCCGAGGCCGGCCACATCCTGCTGGAGAACGGCGCGGAGATTTCCCGCGTGGAGGACATCATGTCCCGCATCGCGTCGCACTACGGCGTGGATTCCGGCAGTTTCTTCGTGCTCAGCAACGGCATCTTCACCACCGGGACGGTCGACAAGGTCGCTCCGGGCGGCGGTCAGGCACAGACCTATGCCAATGTCGAATTCATCCCGATCCGCGGGATCCAGCTGTCCAAGGTCGTGGCGGTCAACCGCCTGAGCTACGACATCGCCTATGGGATGTGCTCCCTGGAGCAGGCGCGCCTGCGTCTCAAGCTGATCCGCGAATCGCCCGCCAAGCCCGCCTGGGAACAGATCCTGGGCTCGGCGCTGGGCGCGTCCGCCTTCTGCGCCGTGTTCGGCGGCGGCTGGCTGGACTGCGCCGCCACCTTCGTGGCCGGCGCGCTTCTCTACACGTTCATCCTGCTGGTCAGCGGCCGTTTCCTGTCCAAGATCGTGGGCGGGATGGCCAACGCCCTGCTGGCCACGCTCCTCTGCGTGGCGTTCTACCGCATCGGTTTCGGCGGCAGCCTCAGCAACATGATCATCGGCGCGGTGATGCCGCTCCGACTACATCGCCGGCATGACGCGCCTGACGGACGCGCTGCTCGGCTTCTTCTGCATCGCCATCGGCGTGGCGTTCAGCTTCCTGCTGGACGGCTGGGCCTTCGGCGGGATGATCGCCCTGCAGGGGATGACCGTCAATCCGGAGACGGCCGGCCTGGCCGTCCAGACGGCCGCCGCCTTCCTGGGCACGCTCGCCTTTGCCGCGCTGTTCGGCGTGCCGCGCGCCCAGTATGCGGGCGTCGGCCTGATCGGCGCCATCGGCTGGTGCCTCTATCTGGTGCTGACGCGCTATGCCGCCTTCGGGCCGACCGTCGCCATCATCCTCGCTTCCATGCTGATCTGCGTCATCTCCCGCGTCTCCGCAATCAACCAGAAGTGCCCGGCGCAGGTGTTCCTGCTCTGCGGCATCTTCCCGCTGGTGCCGGGGGCCGGCATCTTCTGGTGCACCTATTACCTGGTGGCGGCCCAGCTGCCGCTGGCCCTGTCCACCGGCTTCGGCGCCGTCAAGGCCGCCGTCGCCATCGTCCTGGGCATCATTCTTGCGATGGAACTCCCGCAGCGCCTCTTCTCCGGCAAGCAGCCCCGCCCGGGACGCGCCGTCCATTGATACTGAACTTGATATGAAAAGATCTGTCGTCACCCTTCTGC
>LUZH01000004.1 GCA_001602885.1 Bacteroidales bacterium Bact_16
GATGCCGCAGACCTTCCGCACCGATGAGAACATCCAGACCGTCACCATCGAATACTCGATCACCTCGGGCGGCGACACCGTCACCAACACCGCCACCTTCAACCTCAAGACGTTCGACAACGTGGACGACAAGGACAACGAAGACACCCTCATCGGCGGCTGGGAAGGCGGCAAGCACTACACCTTCTACATCACGATCAACGCCAACGCCATCGTCTTCACGGCCAGCATCACCGACTGGGTGACGGCCGACAACGGCTATCACTACCTTCTCCAGTAGACTCGCATGCAGAAAAGCATCATACGCAAAGTCACGGCGCTCGCCGGATGCATCCTGATTGCAGCAGGATGCATCCAGCGCAGCTCCATCGTCCCCGACGGCAGGCCCATCAGCTTCTCCGCCGGAACGGCCCTGCTGCGCGATGATGCCACCAAGGGTGCGCCCAAGGAAGGTCCGCTGTTCGACAACGGAGACAAGATCTCCGTCTACGGCTGGCACGCCGGCTCCCAGACGCTGGAGTTCGACGACCAGCCCGTCGAATACGCGTCGGGCAACTGGTCCTACTCCCCTGTCCGTTCCTGGGAATGGCAGGCCGGCGAGGATTACTACGACTTCCTGGCCATCTACCGCTACCAGACCGCCCCGCCGCACCCCAGCGCCGCCACTTCGCCCCGGCTCATCGTGTCCCAGCCGTACTACATCGCCGACGACTACGACCTGATGATGGCCGGCGTGCGCAGGAGGCACGACGAGGCCGACCGCAACCGGGTGGTCCCCTTCGTGTTCCAGCACATGTGCAGCGCGGTCAGGATCGTCGTCTACAACGACTCGCAGACGACGGATTTCACCCTGGACGCATACAAGTTCAAGAACATCCCCGCCCAGTCCACCGCGCGCGTGCAGATCAACGCGGGCGACGTGGTCTACGGATGGACGGGCGCGCAGCGCACGGCCGGGACGGAGGTGGGCGGTGCCGAAGGCATCGGCCAGACGCTCGTCCACGGCAGCGCCGCGCCCGGCTACACGGGGGACTACCAAATGTTGATCCCGGCCGCCCTCGACGAGGAGCTGGGCACGGGCACAGGCAACTGGCCCAAACTGGTCCTCCGCTACACCAAGCAAGGGGGCGTCCAGGAGGAGACGGAAGTCAACCTCAAGGACATCTGCCGGCTGGGCGCCAACGAAGAAGAGACGCAGATCCCCCTGCTGCAGTGGGAGCGCGGCGTCAAATACATCTACAGGATCCATCTCAAACTGGACGGCGGCATCGTCGTCCACGTCCAGACGACCGACTGGGAAGTCGTCGAGGCGGAAACACCCGGCTTGCTGATATGACGACACGGAAGCTCATCAGACTGTTTGCCGCCCTGGCCCTGCTGGCCGGGGCCGGCTGCACGCGCATCGAGCGGCCGGCCGGGCAGGTCACCCTGACCTTCTCCACCGGCATTCCCGCCACGCGTGCGGACGACGACCTCGCGACCCGCATCGCGGACGGCCGGGCCATCGCCGTTGACGCCGGCGCCCCGGACCTCGTCGTCCTGATCGCCGCCGCGGACGGAACCGTCGTCGCGAGGTATCCCGCCGTGGATCCGGTCAACACGGAGCTGGACTTCGACCCGTCCAACCCGTCGCGCGCCAGCATCACCTTCCGGCAGGCCAGCCTGACCGAAGGCACCTACACGGTCTACGCCTTCGCCAACGCGCAGGGACTCTGGGCGTTTACCGACGGCACCGACAGCTATACTGCAGCTTCGCTGACAGGCATCGCTTCGCAGGCGGTCCTGGACGCGCTCTACTTTACGCCGCTGACCTTCGACCCGGCCAACGACGTCTATCCGAATCCGGCGCTGCAGGGCGCCCGCCTGCCGCTCAGCGCCAAAGGCCAGCTGAGCGTCTCGGCGCGCGGCAACGGCGAAGTGTCCCTGGACCTGCTCCGCTGCGTGGCCCAGGTGGACACAGAATTCCGGAACGACTATATCTCCGAACTGGACCTGACGAACCTGTCCGTCACGTTCCACCACCTCAACCCTGCCACCGGGTATGTCCTTCCGCACACGCCGGATTTCCCGGCCGGCGCGCAGGACGGCAACCTGATCCAGACGCAGGGCTCCATCACCATCCCGACCCAGGAGTCGGGGCACCTGACCTCGCTCGTCTTCCCGAGCGAAGCGCCGGAAGGGAAATACACCTGCGACGTCACCTTCGACTTCGACGCCGACCAGGACGGCACGCCCGAAACGTACACATACACCGACCTGGAAGTCCAGGACAACCGGGCGGTCCGCATCACTTCCCTGTCCCGCAACCAGTCCCTGCACATCCTGATCCGCATCAGCCGGGGCCAGACCGTCTCCTTCAACTTCAGCCTGGAGGACTGGGTCTCCCTGACAGAAACCGTATTATTTGAATAGACGATGAGAAAAACTTTCCGCCTGATATTCCTCCTCCCGTTCCTCCTGCTTGCCGCTTCCTGCATCCGGGAACAGCTGCCCACGCATTTCAGCCTGCCGGAGGGCTCTCCGGTCAACCTGAAGCTGGACTTCGGCTCCTCGCTGCCGCTGGACGTGCAGGTGGGCACCAAGGCGGAGGCCTCCCGGGCGGACGAGTCCAACGTACACGACCTGTACGTCCTCATCTTCGACCAGAACGGCGACAAGTTCTACGGCCGCTATTTCAGCTATGAGCAGCAGGTGTCGAGCCTGCGCAAGCTGGAAGACGCCAACAACGAATGCTGGTTCGTCTCCAACAAGACCATTTCCGGCGTCACGCCCGCTGTCAACGAGACGAAGGGCGCCGTCAAGATATCCACGCAGGCCCACGCCAACTGCACCCTGGTGGTCCTGGCCAACATCTCCAATGCCCTGACTTCGCTGGACGGGCAGGATCCCGTCACGCGCCTCAACGCGCTGCAGGACCTGACGGAGCTCCAGTCCGTCCAGGTCGTGCTCGAGCAGGCCACGGTCAACCGCGAGAACCTCTTCCTGATGCTGGGTTCCCGCGCGATCGACACCGACGACCCGGGCATGGTCTGGGGCACCCTGGGCAACAACGACACCCCGACCTATTCCCCGGACTACAACATCACCCTGTCCCCCGTCGACGCGAAGGTCAAGTTCCGCGTCAAGGTGGACTCCCGCTTCATCGACGCGATCAGGACGCGCTACTGGAACGTCAACCGCGCGCCCTCGGCCTGCTATCTGTATCCCAACGAGCAGGATCCCGAGGACATTTCCTACTTCGACACGGAGAACGCCTACTTCGAAGGGGAGGAAGCCGTGGACGGCGAGCCCGGCGCCAAGTGGCAGGTCTTCTGCTTCTATATGCTGGAGAATCGGCTCGCGCCCCTGGGCACGCCCGCCAGCTACCACGAGCGCGAACGGCAGCAGAAGGTCCCGGACCCCGCCACCCACGGGGACGACCGGAACGACTACGTCAAGAATACGGACTGGGTCTATTCCAATCCCAACTCCACCTACGTCAAGTTCAACGTCGTGCTGACCCTCAACAGCGCCGGCATCGAGCAGATGGGCCAGGACGTCGCCTACGCCCTGACCTCCGACGCCGTGTTCACGGTCCACCTCGGGGACTTCTCCGGCAACAAATGGGGCAACTACGAGACGAAGCGCGGCTATTCCTACACCTACGACATCACGATCCGCAACACCTCCAACATCTTCATCGAGGTGAGCGGCGACAAGATAGACGGCAAGGACATCGAGAACCAGCCCGGCCAGGAAGGCTCCCTGCTCCTGACGGACAACAC
>LUZH01000005.1 GCA_001602885.1 Bacteroidales bacterium Bact_16
CTCCAGCTGCTCGTGCAGGGCGAGGAGATCGGCGCGTACACCGTCCAGGCCGAGGGCCTGCCGGGCGTGCGCGTGACCGGCACGCACGCCGCGGAGAGCCCCAATTACCTCTTCGTGGACGTGGCCGTCGCGCCCGGGACGCAGCCCGGCACCGCCCGGCTCGTGTTCTCGCGCGGCGACGACTCTTTCAGCGTGCCGTATAGCATCGACGCGCGGCGGGAAGGCTCCGCGCAGCGCGGCAGCTTCGGCCCCGACGACGCCGTCTACCTGATCATGCCGGACCGTTTCGTCAACGGCGATCCCGCCAACGACAGCACGGCCGACACGGAAGAGAAGGCCGACTACAAGGCCTTCTTCGGCCGCCACGGCGGCGACATCCAGGGCATCGAGGACCAGCTCGACTACATCGCCGACCTGGGCTTCACCGCCATCTGGAACACCCCGCTGCTCGAAGACGACGAGCCGTCTTCGTCCTACCACGGCTACGCCTGCACGGACTACTACCGCATCGACCCGCGCTTCGGCAGCAATGAGAAATACCGCGAATTCGTGCGCGAGGCGCACCGCCGCGGCATCAAGGTCATCATGGACGTGGTGACCAACCACTGCGGCGACCGGCACTGGTGGATGGAGGACCTTCCGTTCGCCGACTGGGTGCACCAGTGGCCTTCCTATACGCATTCCAACTGCGCGTTCTCCGCGCAGAACGACCCCTATTGCTCGGAGCATGACCGCGAGAACATGGTCGGCGGCTGGTTCGACACCTCGATGGTGGACATGAACCTGGACAATCCCTACCTGCTGCAGTATTTCCGGCAGTGGGCCGTGTGGTGGACCGAGTGGGCCGACCTGGACGGCTTCCGCGTGGACACCTATCCCTACAACGAGAAGGAGCCGATGGCGCAGTGGTGCGCCGGCGTCCGCAAGGAGTACCCGCGCCTCAACATCGTGGGCGAGGTCTGGTCGACCAACGTCCCGCAGGTGGCCTACTGGCAGGCCGGCAACCCCAACAAGGACGGCTTCAACTCCAACCTCCCGTCCATCATGGACTTCTGCCTGCAGTCCGCCATTTGCAACGGCATCAACGCCGATCGCGAGAGCTGGGACGAGGGCATCACGAAATGGTATGACTCCGTCGCCAACGACTTCTATTTCCAGGATCCGCAGAACATGATGGTCTTCCCGGGCAACCACGACACCGACCGCATCGGCGACGTGGTGGGCCGCGACCCCGCCAAGATGAAGCTCGTGATGGCGCTGATGGCCACCGTGCGCGGCTACCCGCAGATCTTCGCGGGCGACGAGCTGATGGTCGTCTCGCGCGACCGCGCCCAGGGCCACGGCGGCCTGCGCGTGGAGCTTCCGCTTAATTGGGAGCAGAATCCCGTCCAGAAGGACCTGCACGACTATGTCCGCACGCTGCTGCGCTGGCGGCAGACGTCGGACGCCGTCCAGAACGGCCGCACGCTGCATTTCCTCAGCCGCGACAACACCTACGCCTACTGGCGCATCGCGGAGGGCGGCGAGACCGTGTTCGTGTATCTCAACAACAACCCGGAGCCGCGCCAGGTCCCCTGGGCAGACTACAAGGAGGTCACGGACCTGCTTGCAGGCCCCGGACGGGACATTATCACGGGAGAATATGTTACCTTTGACGCCAAGACCGTGGCGGGCCGCTCCGCGCTGGTCGTAGAATTCAAATAAAATGAAAATAGCCTCGATCATACTGGCTGCGGCCGCCCTGGCCGCGTGCACCGCTTCTCCGGAGCTCAAACCGGAGCCTAAAGCCAACCTCCTTTCGCCGGACGGCAAGCTCCGGATGGAGTTCTCCATG
>LUZH01000006.1 GCA_001602885.1 Bacteroidales bacterium Bact_16
AGCTCGTAGTTGCCGCCCCAGCAGAGCGCCGCGCCGATGACGCGTCCCGCGTCTTCGCGCGGCCGCCCGTCGAGGCTGATCATCACCTCGCCGTGGGAGGTGTGGGAGTTGCGGGTGCCGTCGAGGTTTTTGATGACCTTGGTACCGCGGGTGAGGGGCTCGGTGTTGACGCGGCCCTCATTGGCCCAGGTGCCATAGAGCGAGGAGACCCAGGTGTCGCCGCCGCGGATGGGCAGGTGCCCGGAATCGAAGCGGGTGAGCAGGATGGGTTTCTTCCCCTCGTTGTCGATCCGGGTCCAGGTCTCGATCATGTCTTCCTCGCGGAAGCTCTTGTAGTAGAGGCGGACGGTGACCGGATAGACGCTGTCCTTCAGGGTGATGGTCAGCAGTTCGCCGTTGTCCCAAGTTCCGACGGTCCAGTCCGTCACGGACAGCGAGAGGGTCTTGTTGCCGTCGGCCTGCGTGATGGCGAGGGCCGTCTCGGCCGCGCCGCTCAGGCCATAGGCCGGATAGGCTGTCTGGCCCCAGAGGCCGGCGTTCCGGAATACTGCCGGGTCGGTGACGGTGCTGCCATAGTAGACGATCCGGGCGTCCCGTCCTTTTTCGAGGTCGATGGCCAGGGTAGAGTTTTGGGTCTGAAGCAGGAAGATGCTCAGAAGCGAGAGCAGAAAATGCATTACAATTCGATTTTGATTTTATGTTTGCCGGGTTCGTACGGGATGAACTGACTGCCGCCCCGGCCTGTATTGTGGATTGTCAAATCGTATTCTGCATCTCTGAAACGGCGCACCACCCGGTAGGTCGGGAAGCGGTCCGCCGGCAGGCAGGGCTCGATGCGGAGCCCGTCGTACTCGGGATGGATACCGAGCAGGAATTCGCTGGCGGTGTACCAGTTCCAGGCGGCCGTGCCGGTGAGCCAGCTGTTCTTGCCTTCGCCCGGACGCGCAGCGTCCTTGCCGGCGACCATCTGGCAATAGACATACGGCTCCACCTTGTGCAGGTCCTGGTCCTTGATGAAGGCCGGCGAAATCTTGCAGTAGTGCTCCCAGGCGTCGGCGGCGCGGCCGGCGAGGGCCTCGCCGATGATGACCCAGGGGTTGTTGTGGCAGAAGATGCCGGCGTTCTCCTTGTAGCCCTGCGGGTAGGAGGAAATCTCGCCGTATTCGATGTAATAGCGGGTATAGGCGGGCTGGTTCAGCACCAGGCCGTGCTCGCAGTCCAGGATGCGCTTGGCGCTGTCGAGCGCCTTGTCGCACAGTCCCTCGTCGGCGCCGATGCGCGCCATCGTGCACCAGCCCTGGCTCTCGATGAAGATCTGGCCTTCTTCGTTCTCGTGCGAACCGATCTTGCGCCCGAAATAGTCGTAGGCGCGCAGGAACCATTCGCCGTCCCAGCCGTGCTTGCGGATGGCCTGCTCCATCTGGCTGACGGCCGCCTCCACAGGGGCGGCGTCCTTGCCGAGATGGCGCAGCAGCTCCGCGTAGTCCTTGCCTTCGCACACGAACAGGCCGGCGATCATCAGCGACTCGGCCTTGGAGCCGGTGCTCTTGTTCTCCGTGGTCTGGAAAGAATCGTCGGGGTTGTTGGAGAAGCAGTTGAGGTTGAGGCAGTCGTTCCAGTCGGCGCGGCCGATGAGCGGCAGGCCGTGGGGACCGAGGTTGGCGGTCACGTGCCCGAAACTCACGCGCAGGTGCTCCAGCAGGGAGACCTCCGAGCCGGGCTGGTTGTCGAACGGCACCTGCTCGTCCAGGATGCTGAAATCGCCGGTCTCCTTGAGGTAGGCCACCGTGCCGAAGATCAGCCAGAGCGGGTCGTCGTTGAAACCGCCGCCGATGCCGTCGTTGCCGCGCTTGGTCAGCGGCTGGTACTGGTGGTAGCAGCCGCCGTCGGGGAACTGCGTGGCGGCGATGTCCAGGATGCGCTGGCGGGCGCGCTCCGGGATCTGGTGGACGAAGCCGACCAGGTCCTGGTTGGAGTCGCGGAAGCCCATGCCGCGGCCGATGCCGCTCTCGAAGAAGCTGGCGCTGCGCGACATGTTGAAGGTGACCATGCACTGGTACTGGTTCCAGATGTTGACCATCCGGTCGAGCTCCGGGCAGCCGCTCTCCACCTGGAAGCGGCCCAGCAGGTCGTCCCAGTAGCGATTCAGCGCGGCGAAGGCGGCGTCCACCTTGGCCTCGCTGTCGAAGGCCGCGAGCAGTTCGTGCGCGCGGGTCTTGTCGATGGTGCCGTCGGCGGCGAACTTCGCGTCGGCCGGATTCTCGACGTAGCCGAGCACGAAGATGAGCGTGCGGCTCTCGCCGGGCTCCAGGTGCAGCCGGAAGAAATGCGAGGCGATGGGGCTCCAGCCGTGCGCGACGGAGTTGGACGCCTGGCCCGCCAGGACGTTCTGCGGCGCGTCGAAGCCGTTGTACATCCCGATGAAGCTCTCGCGGTCGGTGTCGAAGCCGTCGACCGGGGCGTTGACGCCGTAGAAGGCGTAGTGGTCGCGGCGTTCGCGGTATTCGGTCTTATGATAGAGGGTGCTGCCCTCGATCTCCACCTCGCCGGTGGAAAGGTTGCGCTGGAAATTCTCCATGTCCGTGGCGGCATTCCACAGGCACCACTCCACGAAGGAGAAGAGGCGGAAGTCGCGGGCGGTCTTGCCGTTGTTGGTCAGCGTGAGCTTGTGGACCTCGCAGCGGCGGCCCGGCGGCACGAAGAAGAGCACCTCGGCCCGCAGGCCCTTGCGCTCGCCCGCGATGCGCGTATAACCCATGCCGTGGCGGCATTCATACGCGTCCAGCGGGGTCTTGCACGGCTTCCAGCCGGGATTCCAGACGCTGCCGTCCTCTTCGCGGATATAGAAATAGCGGCCGCCGTCGTCCATCGGCACGCCGTTGTAGCGGTAGCGGAGGATGCGGCGGAACTTGGCGTCCCTGCAGAAGCAGTAGCCGCCGGCCGTGTTGGAAATCAGGGAAAAGAAATCTTCGCTGCCCAGGTAGTTGATCCACGGCCACGGGGTGGCGGGATCGGTGATCACATATTCGCGGGCCTGGTCGTCGAAATGACCGTAAATCTTGTTCATAGGGCGGAATTATTTCTTGATGGGGTACAGGTGGAGCAGGAGCACGATGAGCAGGGCGAAGACGGCCGGGAAGATGGAGAAGAGGCTCCAGATCATCTTGCACACCGCAGGCTCGTTGGTGATGGTGACCACGGTCTGTCCCGTGGCGGGGTCGCTGCCCGAGATGAAGCCGGCGAGGCCCAGCAGGGCGGCCACGAGGGCGCCCGAGATGGCGGAACCGAACTTCTGGGCCATCGTGCCGGAGGAGAAGATGAGGCCCGTGGAGGAGGTGCCGTTCTTCTCGGTGGCATAGTCGGCCACGTCGGCGTACATCGACCACAGCAGCGGGGAATAGAAGCCGATGCCGATGGAGGTGACGATGACCGCCGCGACCATCACCCAGATGTATTTCGGATCCATCGGGATGAAGAAGAAGGCGACGGAAGTCACGGCGCAGATGAGCGCCGCCAGCCGGAAGGCGCGGCGCTTGGAGCCCGCCCACTTGGTGAACTTGGGCGACAGGCCGCCGAAGATCATGCAGGTGACCTCACCGAAGGTCATGAAGACGGTGTAGTTGATGATGAGGCCCGACACGGTGACGTCGCCGTGCAGGCAGTACTCCAGCAGGTAGCCCGCCACGGCATAGCGGAACCCGTTGAAGAAGTTGGTGCAGATGCCGATGAGCGTGAGATAGATCCAGGGCTTGTTGCGGAACAGGTCCGCGAAGGGCTTGAAGGAGAACTTCTCGGCGCGGACGGGCTTGAGGCGCTCCTTGGTGAGCAGGCCGCAGGCCAGCGTGCCGACAGCCGCCAGGGCGCCCAGGATCACGCCCAGCACGGAGTACTGGTGCGCTTCGGTGCCGCCGACCAGCTTCTGCAGGTAGGGGAAGGAGAGCAGGGTGATGAAGCCCATCGCGTAGGCGCCGACCATGCGGTACGAGGAGAACTGGTTCTTCTCGTTGTCGTCGGCGGTCATCACGCCCAGCAGCGAGCCGTAGGGCACGTTCACGGCGGTATATACGGCCATCATGAGAAGATACAGGGAGTATGCGTAGATGCGTTTGCCAACGGGTCCGAGTTCGGGCGTGTGCAGCAGGAGCGCGAAGACGACTCCGAGCGGGATGGCGCCGAAGATGAGCCAGGGGCGGTAGGTGCCCCAGCGGGACCGGGTGCGGTCGGCGAGCGCGCCCATCAGCGGGTCGGTGACGACGTCGAACAGACGCGCCACCAGCATCAGCGTCGCCGTGTCGGCCACGGTCAGACCGAAAATGTTGGTAAAGAACAGGGGGAACGCAATGGACATGACCTTCCAGGTGATGCCGCCGGCGGCGGCGTCACCCAGGGCATATCCGATCTTCTCAGAGAGTTTGGCCATAATATCGGGTTTTACAAGTTATTTTTCAGGTTCTTGTCGATCAGGCGGTTCAGGCGCTCGACCGTCAGCCCGGTCCGGAACCCGTCGGGCTCCGTGTGGAGGCAGTAGTCCACGAGGCGGTCCACCGTGCTGGTGGCCACGTGCATCCGGGTGTCGGAGGAGGCGTAGTAGATGAACACCTTGCCGTCCGGATCGGCGATCCAGCCGTTGGTGAACAGGACGTTCATCACGTCGCCCACGTATTCCTCGCCTTGCGGGACCATCAGGAAGCCGGCCGGCTCCGCGATCACGCGGGAAGGGTCGTCGAGCGCAGTCATATACATATACAACACGTAGCGGAGGCCGCTGGCGCAGCCGCGCACGCCGTGCGCGAGGTGCAGCCAGCCCTGCGGCGTCTTGATGGGGTGCGGGCCTTCGCCGTTCTTGCATTCCATGATGGTATGGTAGTGGCGCGCGCTGATGATCTTCTCTTCTTTCACCTCTGCGCGGGTGATGTCGTCCACGAGGGCCCAGCCGATGCCGGCGCCGCCGCCTGCGTCGATGAAGCCGTCCTGCGGGCGCGTGTAGAGGGCGTATTTGCCGTCCACGAATTCGGGGTGCAGCACCACGTTGCGCTGCTGCGAGGCGGACTTGAGGTCCGGCAGGCGCTCCCAGTTGACCAGGTCGTGGGTGCGGGCGATGCCGCAGGCGGCCACGGCCGAAGACAGGTCGCCGGCCGGGGCGTCCGGATCCTTGCGCTCCACGCAGAAGAGGCCGTAGATCCAGCCGTCTTCGTGGCGCGTCAGGCGCATGTCATAGACGTTGGTGGCGGGCTCGCCCCATTCGGGCATGGTGATGGGATGCTGCCAGAAGCGGAAATTGTCCACGCCGTTGGGGCTCTCGGCCACGGCGAAGAAGGATTTGCGGTCGGCGGCCTCCACGCGGGCCACCAGGACATATTTGTCGCCCCACTTGATGGCGCCGCTGTTGAGCACGGCGTTGATGCCGAAACGCTCCATCAGGTAGGGATTGGTCTTCGGGTCCAGGTCGTAGCGCCACTCCAGGGGAGCGTGCGCCGCGGTCAGGACCGGGAATTCATATCTTTCGTACACGCCGTTGCCTTCGACGGGCCGGTTCTTGCGCTCCAGCAATTCTTTTTCGGCCCTGCGAAGCAGGTTTAATCTTTGGTCAAAGCAGTTCATCGGTTACAAAAATACTTAAAGCATTGGAATTTTGTTCTCTTTCACCCAAACTTGGAAGTCGGCTGCGCCCGGTTCGCCGGCGAACGGGGCATAATAGTGGCCCGGACGGTCGCTGGCGTTGCGCCAGGTCAGGACGTAGCTGACGGGGAAACCCTTCAGGGCGGGGGCGAGGGCGCCCGTCCACCAGTGCGGGTCGGGGAGGCCTTCCAGACCGGTCTCCGTCACGGCGAGGATCTTGCCGTGCTTCTCGCACATCCGCTGCAGGGAAGCCAGGCCGTCCCGCATCCGGGCGATGTACGCCTCGCGGTCCGTGGAGGCGTAGCAGTCCAGGCCGATGACGTCCACGTAGGCGTCGCCCGGATAGCGCGTCTCCCACTGCTCGAAGTCCTGCTCCATGTAGTTGGGCGAGATGGCCCATACGAGGCCCTCGATCCCGCGAGCGCGGAAATGTTCGTAGGTCATCTGCCACAGGGCGTTGTATTCCGCGTCGGAACAGTGCCCGCGGCCCCACCAGAACCAGCCGCCGCTGTGCTCGTGCCAGGGGCGCCACAGCACGGGGATCTGCTTCCCGTCCGGTCCCTTGAGCGAGAGGATCCAGTCGGCGGCGCGGTCCATCCAGACCACGAAGTCGTCGTGCTTCTCCCCGCCGGGGAGGATGGACGCGACCACCCGGTCGGACGAGACGTCCCAGGAGTCGCCGCCGGTGAGCGGATTGCGCAGGTGCCAGCTCAGCGTGACGATCCCGCCGCGCTCATGGTGCTTGATGGCTGCCAGGCGCATCAGCTCGAAGTAGTTGCCATCCAGGTTGCGGGCGGCCTCGACTTCGATGCCGCCGAGGTCGAGGCCCAGGATGGCGGGGTAGCCTCCGCACACATCCCGGACGTCGGAGCGGCCGAGTTCCAGGTCGTCGTCAAGGGTGGCGTTCCAGGAATGCCCGTAGAGCAGGTCGTCCTGGTGGCCATAGAGGGGGGTGCCGGCGGCGGCCGCATCCCGCAGGCGCTGCGCCGGACTTGCCGGTTCGGGCGTGCAGCCTGCCGCCAACAGCAGGGCGCAGGCTGCCGCCAACCAGAATCTAGGTTTGGTTGATTGTATCATAGGGAAACTTGACTTTTACGGAGCTAAGGCATAGACGGTGTCGAGGGTGTAGGAAGCATCTTCGGTGTCCCATGCTTTCCTGATCACGGCGAGGGCCTCCTTGGCGTTGTCCAGCGGCGCCCCCGTGGCGTGGTCGATGTAGCCGTGCTGCTCGCGGCCCACGCCGGTCGCCCCGTTGTCCCAGAGGAAGCAGGGGAGACCGTAGGTCTTGGCCGCTTTGACGACATATTCCAGATAGTATTTGTAGAACGCCCAGGCGCGGGCCTTGGACTTGTCGCGCTTCGAGCAGCCGTACTCTCCGAGATAGACGGGGATGTCCCGGTCCACGTAGTTCTTCCAGAGCTTGCCGAAGACCTCGCGGACGTGGTCCTCGTCGCCCCACTCTTCTTTCTTGCCTTTGGTGCCGGTATGGCCCCATTCTTCGTACTGCTTCTCGCCGATGGTGAATTCGGACGGGTCGTAGAAGTGCACGGAGAGCATCAGCTTGCCGGCCGGGTCGTCGGGGAACTTGAAATAGGTGGCGTATTCGGCATTGGCGGCGTAGGTGGGCACGCCCAGCCAGCGGGTGGCGTTGTTGCCGCCCGTGGCGCGCACCGCATCCACGAAGACCTGGTTCCACTCGTTGAGGATGCCGCACTGCAGGGACGGGTTGGCGCGGAACTCCGCGCTCCAGCCCCAGCCGCCGTCGTTGAGCTCGTTGAAGCCCTCCAGGATGAGCCAGTCGCCGCAGTCCTTGAACTTCTCGGCGATCTGCGTCCAGACGGCCTTGATCTCGGCCTTGATGGCGGCGTTGAGGTCCGCATCCTTGGCGGCGTTCTTGATGTCCAGCCAGTGGGTGTCGCTGCCGTGGTTCTCGTCGTGGTGGGTGTTGACGATGACGTTGAGGCCGGCCTTGTGGGCGTATTCCGCGACCTCGTAGACGCGGTCCATCCAGGCCTGGTCGATCTTGTAGCCGGGCGCGGGCCCGATCATCCGCAGCCAGCTCACGGGGATGCGGACGCTCTTGAAGCCGGCGTCCCGGACGCCGTCGAACGTGGCCTGCGTGGCTTTCTGGTTGCCCCAGCAGGTCTCGTCGGGGTAGTCCTTGCGGTCGCTGGTCCAGTTGATGTAGGCGTCCAGCTGGTTGCCCAGGTTCCAGCCGGTGCCGAGCTCCTTCATCAGGGTCCAGGCGCGGTTATTGCCTGGCGTGGGGTAGTTGCCCGTCTGGGGGATTTCCGCCCCCTCCTGGCTGATGGTGAACGTCTTGGACAGGGCGCTCGACTTGATCTGGATCTCGGCGCTGCGCGCCTGGTAGGCAGTATTGGCCGCGACGGAGAAGGTATAGGTGATCTTGTAGTTGTCGTAGGTGCCGTCCTTCCAGGTGACCCAGCCGGGGACGCCGCTTACGACCGGCCGGAACGGGGCCGTGACGGTGAGCGTCCGGCCTTCGGCCGCGGCCGCGGGCAGGGAGACGGACTCCATGCTGAGGGTGATGGCCGTGGGGGCGGGATCCGGATCCGGTTGGGGATCCGCTTTCTCCCTGCAGGAAACGGTCAGGAGCGGGAGCCCTGCCAGCAGGGCGTACAGGAACAGTCTCTTCTTCATACTCATGGATGGGTTGGCATTGATTCTCGCGTGAATATACGCAAAGAATTCATCAATTGCTTCCAATATGCGTCAGTATTGTACTTATAATCTTGCTGGTCGAGGTTCCAGGCCATGAACCAGCTCCAGGACTGGCCGGCCGCGAAGCACTTGTCGGGGTCGGGAATGTTGCCGCATTCGCTGACGGCGGTCAGCTTGTGCCCGCCCGAGAGGGCGGCCGCCGCCTTGTACTGCCGCGCCTTGGCGGCCGTGTCTTCGGCATAGATGTCCACGCCCACGATGTCCACCAGGTCGTTGCCCGGGTACCAGTCGGCATATTGGCTCTCCGCGCCCGGCGTGGCGTCCAGGGTCCAGACCCAGATGAGATTGTCCAGGCCGTATTCACCCTCGAGCTTGTCACGCAGCAGCTTCCAGAGCCGCTTGCAGGCGTCCGCGCCGCCGCGGCCCCACCAGAACCAGGCCCCGCCGGGGCCGTAGCGGTCGTAGTTGCCCGCAGCTTCGTGCAGCGGGCGCCAGAGCACGGGGATGCCCTCTTGCTGGAGCCGTTTCAGGTAGCCGGCCACCTTCTCGATGTCCTGGAGGATGAAATCATTCTCCCAGGTGCCCTTGATCAGGGCGCGCCCGATGTCGAAGGCGGTCTTGTCGCTGTAGAAGCCGTAGCCGGAGAAGTCGCCCTGCCGCCCCTTGTCCCAGGCGGCCTTGTCGGTCGGCACGTTCCAGTGCCACATGTAGGACACGAGTCCGTTGGTGCGCCATTGCTCCCGGGCGGCGGAGATGTCGCCGTAGTCGACCTTCCACTCCCAGCTGGCGGGCGTGGGGGAATACTGCAGGAAGATGAAGTCGTATCCCGCGAGGGCGGGGTGCCTGCCGGTCTTGGCGAAGACGGCGTCGACGTTGTCGTTGTTGTTGGCCGTGCCGCCTGCCTGCACGCCGCTCAGCATCTTCTGGCCGGATTGCTCCCGCAGGAATGCGTACACCTTCCGGGCGGCTTCGCTCGCCCGGGGGTTGGTCAGGGAGACATCGATCCCGGAAGGTTGCGGCTCGGGATCGGCGGGCGTCACTTTTTCGCCGCAGGCGGCAAAAAGGAGAGCCAGGACTATAAGGCAGGTTGGACGGTTCATTCGTAAAAATGGATCCCGGAGGGAAGGTCAGCTCCCTCCGGAATAAAATAAGTGCTACTGGATGGCGATCTTGGTGATGATCCAGTCGGATCCCTGGATGACCATGCCCACGCGGCCGTCACCCTGGTACTCGGTGTTGAGGCCGAAGTAGTCGCCAGGGCAGGCTTTGAGGTGGTCCAGCAGGGCCGCCGTGATGGTCAGCTCGATCTTCGTGACGTCCTTGCCGCCGGCGTTGTCGGTGGTCAGGTAGGCGCCGCCGATCTCCGGGAAGGAGACATCGGCGTTGCCCCACCAGCCGTCGTTGAACTGGACCTGGCCCCAGTTGGCCGTCTGCTCGAAGTAGACGATCAGCTTGGAGTCGGCACCGGCGTCCTCGAAGTACTTCAGCGCCAGGCCGAAGCGGCCGTCGTCGCCCCAGGTGAGGGCGGTCGGGCCTTCGTAGATGACGGTCTCCGTGGCACCGAAGTGGATGAAGGACAGGCCGGTGATGGCGACGTTCTCGCCCTGCGTGAGCAGTGCGCCGCCCCAGCCGCCGGTCGTGGTGAGGACTTCGTAGTTGTCGGCCGTCACCTCGAAGGCGAAGAACTGGGCGCCCGCCTCGGTGTTGTTGGCGGCCACGGTGTTGCTTCCGCCCAGCTCCGGGAAGGTCATTCCCTCCCAGTGTCCGCCGAAGATCTGGAACTGCCACCAGTCGGCGAGCGGGGTGTAGTAGATGCGGACGATGTCGCCGATGGCGAGGCCTTCTGCGGCGAAGGCTCCGTCGGCGCCCAGGTACGGCTGGTTGGACCAGCTGCCCATGTCCTCATAGCCTTCCCAGATCATGGTCTCCGTGTAGGGAGCGGTCACGCTGAAGGCGACCGGCCAGGTGAGGGCGGTGCCGTCGATGAGCGTGAGGTCGAGGCGGTACACGCCGGGCCCCATGCCGTCAGGCAGGGCGAACACCATCGCGTCGTCGGCGCGCAGCGAGTAGCTGACGACCTTCTTGCCCTTGATGGAGATAGATTCGATCTGGAGCAGGTTGGAACCGCTCACGGAGACGTTCTTGCCCAGGGCGTATTCGCTCTGGTCGAAGGAGATGGACACCGCTTCGTCGTAGGTGATTTCGATCTCGCCCGTGACGGTCTCGTCGCCGTTGGCGGCCGTGAGCGTGATGGGGCCGGTGTAGGCGGCGGACGGGATGTCTACCACGAGGTGCTTGCCGCTGAGTCTGAATTCGCAGGCGATGAAGGAGCGGGCCTTGTCACCGATCTTGACGTCGGTCACGAGGTCGAGGTCGGTGCCGCTCACCTTCACCTGGCCCTTGCCGGCCACGGCGGTGGCCACGTCCGTGGCGCTCGCGACAGGCTTGACCACCTCGATGGCCGGGGTGTTGGCCTGCTTGCCGGAAGCCAGGGACACGGTGATGACGCCGTCCTTGGCGGTCGCCGGGATCTTGGCGATGATGTCGCCGCTCTCCTGGAGGGCCCACTCGGCTTCGGCGCCGGTGAACTCGACCTTGGTCACGAGATCCAGGTCGGAACCGGAGATCTTGACGTCGGAACCGGCCTTGTAGCGCTTGTCGGAAGCGCAGGAGGCGACGGCCAGGTCGGCCACGGTCACGGTCTCGATCTCGCCGGCGACGAACTCGACGCCTGCATAGGAGACGAGGACGATGTTGCCGTCGGTCGCGGAGGCCGGGAGGTTGAACGTGATAGAGGACCCCGTCTCGTCGACGGTGAAGGGGACATCTGCTATACCCGTCAGGTTAATGGCCTGGATCATGTCGAGGTGCTCACCGGCGACGGTAATCTCGTCGCCGCTCTTGTAGGTGGCTTTCTCGGCCTTGACCACGGTGGGGTTGCCAATAACCAGCTCCTCCGCGGAGTACACGCGGTTGGGAATGGTGTTTTCGTCCTCGATCTCGTTGACATCACCCACAATGACGGGGCCCGTTATCGCGTTGGAAGGGACTTTGACCTTGAGTTCGTGGCGGGACTGGCTCACGAACTCGGTCACGATCACATCGCCGCCGAAGATGACTTCCTTGACGGTGTTGAGGTATTCGCCGGTGATGGTGATCTCGTCGCCCGAGAGGGCCTCAGCGGGGCTGAAGGACTCGATCACGATCGGCTCGGTGTATTGCAGGTCGAAGCGGGTGGAGGCTTTGATGCCGGCTTCGGTGACGATGGTCACAGGGCCCACTTCGGGGCCTTCGACCGGGACCACCACGCGGATCTCGCTGCGCGGACCGGCGGTGACGGTCGTGATGTCGGTGACGGTCACGTCGCCGGCGAAGCGCACCTCGGTGACGGTCTCCAGGTTGCTGCCGATGATGCGGAGCTCACCGCCGCGCATCACCGGGTTGGGGGCGATGGCGGCCAGGGCGACCGTGCCGGAGTACTGGTCGGTATCCAGCTTGTTCTTAACGCAGCCGGTCAGCGAAGCGAGCGCCAGGACGGCCGCGGCGAGCAGGGAATGTTTGAATATATTTTTCATTTTCCGGTCTCGTTTGATTATTTGATGGGGACAGCACGGATGTTGTCAATCTTGATGACGGGCTGACAGTCGGTGCCGGGCGTGCCGCCGTCCCAGACGAAGATGGTCAGGGAAGTGAAATCGGAGGCGGACAGTTCGCCGGAAGCCTTGGAGCCGTCGAATCCGTAGACGAAGTCGGCGTAAGGCATCACCACGGTGATCCACTTGTCGCCGGTGTCGAAGGATCCGGTCTCTTTCCAGGGGACATACATGCCGCGCGGCAGCTCGGTGTTGTTGAAGTAGGTGTTGTTGGCACCGCCGAGGACGTTGCCGTCGATGTCGACTGCGTCGGCCGCACCGCCGGTGATTTTGTCCACGCCGCCCACGATCAGCTGCATCGCGCCGGACTTCCAGGGGTTGGAGCTGGGGATGTAGAGCTCGAACTTGAGCGCCATGTTCTTCCACGCGGAGAAGTCGACGAAGTCGGTCAGGCGCGGGCTGTCGGCATAGGTGACGGGATCGTCCCAGTCGCCCGGCCAGTACTCGAAGGAGAAGTTGCCGTCGTTCCAGCCGCCGTTGGCGTCGAGCGTGACGGACGGATCGCCGAGACGCAGGAAGTTGCCGTCCAGCGCGGTGTCGTCGGTCTCGACCTTCTGGGCGTGCCAGCCGTGGTTGGTCGGGTGCGGGTCGCTGTCGAAGTTGAACAGCATGCCGCGGGTGTCCTTGTACATGAAGATGGACTGGGCGGTGCCGGAAGCGGTCGTGACCTTGACCTTGCCGGGCTGGGCGCCCTCGGGCACCACGACGTCGAAGGACGTGGCGGTGACGTTGGAGAGCTCGGTCGCCTCGGCGCCGGGGAACTGCACGGTCATCGGCTCGATGAAGTAGTTGCCGGTGATGGTGACCTTCTCACCCGCGGCGGCCCACTCGTTGCTCATCCGCTCGATCTTCGGGGCGGGAGCGAGCACCTTGAAGTCGTAGGTGGTGTACTGGCCGTCCTTGTTGTAGAAATAGATCTTGTCGGTCTGCTCGACCGGCGCGGTCTTCGGGACGGTCACGATCAGGGTCTTGGCCGTCATGTAGCTGCTGTTGAGGATGGCCGGCTGGTCGTTGAAATAGAGGTCGTGGACGCTGGTGAGGTTGTCGCCGACGATGCAGATGACTTCCTCCATGCTGGCCTGCGTGATGATCACGTCCTTGTCGGCATAGCGGATGAAATCGATCGTCGGGACGCCGGACGTCTGCACGAAGCGGTCGGGGTAGTCGATGCTGTCACAAGCGGCCAGCGCAAAGACCCCCAGCAGGAATCCAATATATTTTTTCGTTGCTTTCATCGGGTCGGAGATTAAAAGTCATAGGTGAAGGTCTCCCGGACGTCCACATGGATGGGCTCGGCGGTAGACGCGACGTTGGGGTTCATGACCACGTCCTCGGTCGGGAACGGGACCGTGAACATGGACGGCTTGACATCGACCAGCTCTTCGCCGTCGTTGTAGGTGATGCCGGCGGCGTCCCAGGGATGGGCGCCCGGGCCGGCATAGTTGCCGGAGTCGTCCGTGACGAACTTCTTGTAGACGGCGTCCAGACCGTCCCAGTGGGAGCGGCGCTGGGCGAGGAGCTCGGCGATGCAGGCGTCCATGTCGTAGTAGGAACGGCGGACGTAGTCATACCAGCGGTCGCCCTCGAGGGCGAGCTCCAGGCGGCGCTCCTTCCAGATGTCGTCGAAGGTGACGGAGGTCAGCAGCGGGGCGTTGGCGCGCTCGCGCACCAGGTTGACATAGGTCAGGGCGCTGGCGCTGTCGCCGGTCAGCAGGCTGGCCTCGGCATACACCAGGTAGATGTCGGCCAGGCGCAGGATGTGGGTGGGCAGCTGGTAGCACATGCGCTCGGCGCTCACGCCGAGGGCGGCGAGGTGGTCAGCGCCGCAGCCGAACAGGTGCTTGGCGTAGTTGGCGCCGGACTGGCAGCACCACTGCTTGTTGGACGCGTTCTCCTCCGTGCCGGGGCAGTAGTAGGAGTTGTCGTAGTAGAAACGGTACAGGTCGAAACCGCCTGCATCCGCCCAGAAGTAGGGATACTGGTCGCCGAACATCATGATGGTCGCTGCACGGCGGTCATCCTTGTTGACGCGGTTCTCCGGGTTGACGTCGGCGGACACGCCGAAGGCATCCTGCAGGTCCACGCTCGGGCCCTTCCAGTCGCCCCAGATGTCGCCGAACTCGCTGAAACCGCTCATGGCCACGTCGCTCTGGATGGAGTTCTGCGCGGTCCAGATGCCGGTCGTGGAAGACCACTGCCAGGAGATGAGGTTCTCGCCGGTCTGCTGGAATACGGACGGGGAGAGGCGGAAGATGTCGGAGTACTTCGGGGTCAGGCTGCGGCCGGAGTTGTCGATGACGTCTTTGGCGTAGCGGGCGGCCTTGCGGAGATCATCCTGGTCGAGCGTGCCGGAGACGCCGGCCTTGGTCAGGTAGACCTTGGAGAGCAGGGCCTCGGCGGCATAGTAGTCGATGCGGTTGTACTTGCCGATGTTGGGATCTTTCGGCAGAAGCTCCATGGCCTTCTCGAGGGTCATCACGATGTACTCGTAGACGTCGGCCTTCTCGACCTTGAACTGGTCGTTGTAGCTGGCTTCCTTGATGATCTCGGTGTTGTCGTGGATGATCGGCACGTCGCCGAAGGTGCGCACGAGCAGGAAGTAGGCCATCGCCTTCCAGGTGAGGGCTTCGCCCATGGCTTTGTCCTTCGCCGCCTTGGAGGCGCTGCCGCTGGAATTGCGGATGTTGTTGATCACGGTGTTGCACTGGGCGTTGACGGCCCAGAGCGAGTAGGACATGTTCTTGAGGTCCTGGTCGGTGCCGTTGACCGTGAGGGTGGAATAGGCGTTCTGGCCCTGGTAGACGTTACCGCACATGGTCTCGGATCCGTAGATGTAGAAACGGATGATGTCATACCACGGGGAGTTGTACAGGTAGTTCACAGCCTGCTCCATCTGGGCGTCGTTCTGGTAGTAGTTGGCCGTCGTGTAGCTGTCTTCGGCCGGACGGTCCAGGAACTTGTCGCAGGAGACTGCCGTCGTGCAGACGGCGGCTGCTATGATGAGAGTCTTGAAAATGGTTTTCATCTTGTCGTCCTCCATTTTAGAAAGTGATGTTCATGCCGAAGGAACAGGTCATCGGAGAAGGATAACGGCCGTTATCCACGCCGAAGGTCAGGCCGGTGGAGTCCTGCGTGGACGCACCGACTTCCGGATCGTAGCCGGAGTACTTCGTGAGCGTATAGAGGTTCTGGATGTTCACGTAGAGGCGGATGTTGTCGATGTGGACCTTCTGGAGAAGCCGCTTGGGGAACGTGTAGCCCAGGGTGATGTTCTTGACGCGCAGGTAGGAGCCGTCCTCCACGTAACGGTCGCTCAGGCGGTCGTTGTCGTTGGGGTCGGAGATGCTCGGACGCGGGGTCTTGGTGTCGCCGTTGACCACGCGGACGTTGGTCACGTCCGTCTGCCAGCTGTCGCTGCCCGTGTAGGTCTTGGACGGGTCGATGGCGGCCAGCCGGGCGCGGTCGGCGATGCTGGTGTGCTGGTTGTACCAGGTGCTGCTCATGTGGACGAGGCCGTTGTAGCCCTGGCCCATCATGTTGTAGTTGAGCACCTTGTTGCCGACGGAACCGTTGAGGAAGATGCTCAGGTCGAGGTTCTTCCAGCGGAAGGTGTTGGTCCAGCCGAAGGTGAACTTCGGAAGCGGGGAACCGATGTTGGTGCGGTCGAGCTCGTTGATGACGCCGTCCTTGTTGACGTCCTCGAACTTGAGGTCGCCGGGCCAGACGGTGGTGTTGCGGTTGAACACGCCGTCCGCCGGGAATTTCTCGGCCTTCGGGGAGTTCATGATGTCGTCGAAGTCCTTGTACACGCCCACGACCTTGTAGCCGTAGAAGTTGTAGAGGGACTCGCCGATCTCGGTCACGGACACGATGTCGCTCCACTGGCCGTAGCCGACGAGCTGCGCGTTGGCGCTGCCGTCCAGGGCGACCAGACGGTTGCGGTTGAAGGAGATCTGGAAGTTGCTGTCCCAGCCGAAGTCGCGGCCGTCGATGGGGTGCGTGTCGAGGGTGATCTCGATACCCTTGTTCTCGATGGTGCCGTAGTTGCCCTTGGGCGCCGCGAGGGCGGAGGAGGCGTTGCCCTGCGTACCCATGTAGGAAGGCAGGGTCATCGACATCAGCATGTCGGAAGACACCTTCTTGTAGAGGTCGACCGTCAGGTTGATGCGGTTGTCCAGGAAGCTCAGGTCGAGACCGATGTTGGTCTGCTCCTGCTTCTCCCAGTGGACACCGGTGTTGGAGATGTTGGCCGGGCGCTGGCTGTCGCCGAGGGCGGAAGGGAGCTTGGACATGCCGGACTCCCAGGCGCCGGCGCCGATGTTGGCGTTGCCGGTCTGGCCCCAGCCGACACGGATCTTACCGTTGTTCAGGCCGATGGCGCGGCTGAAGTTCTGCAGGAACTTCTCGTTGGTGAAGCGCCAGCTGGCGGCGAAGGAGTGGAATCCCGCCCAGCGGTTGTCCGGACCGAAGTTGGACGAACCGTCGTAGCGGTAGGTATAGGTGGCGAGGTAGCGGTCGTCGAAGTTGTAGGTCTCACGGGTGAAGAAGGAGGCCATGGCGGACGAACCGAAACCGCTGCTCAGCTTCGGCGTGCCGGTGGCGAGGCGCAGGTTGTGGATGTCGTCGGAGGGGAGGTCGGTGTTGGAACCGCTCAGGTAGCTCCAGCGGGACTCCCAGGCTTCCTGGCCCACCATCGCGGTGAGGCTGTGCTTGCCGAAGGTGTTGGCGTAGGTGACGTAGTTCTTGACGGACCAGTAGGTGCTGGAGTTGCGCTGCTGGCTGATCGCGTTGGAATTCTGCTGGACGAGGCTCACGCGCGGCTTGTAGGTGTCGGCCTGGGAGGCGCTCACGTCGAAGCCGACTTCGCTGCGGAAGACCACGTGCTTGATCGGGGTGAGCTCGGCGTAGACGTTGCCGGTGAGCTTGCGGCGCTCGAGGAGGTTCTCGTTGTACATCGCGAGCGCGACAGGATTCTTGGTGGTGTAGCCTTCGCGCACGACGGTGGCGTAGTTGCCGTCCAGGTCATAGACCGGGATGTCGGGGAGGCTGGAGAGGGAGTAGAAGATGACACCTTCCTGGCCGTCGGCCAGCTTCAGGTTGTCGTGGGTGTTGGCGTAGGTGGCGTTGAGGCCGAGCTTGAACCAGTCCTTGAGCTGGGCGTCGAGGTTGGCGCGGAAGGACAGACGGTCGAAGTTGGAACCGATGATGGTACCCTCCTGGTTCATGAACGAACCGGACACGTAGTACTGGATCTTCTCGGTACCGCCCTGGGCGCTGATCTGGTGCTGGTGCTGGAGCGCGGTGCGGAACACCTCGTCCTGCCAGTTGGTACCCTTGCCGAGGATGGAAGGATCGGCATAGAGCGGGTTGGCCTCGACTTCGCCGAGGGCCACCATGTCGTTGAAGTACTCGGCGAACTGGCGGAGGTTCATCATCGCGATGCGGCTGTTCTGGCGCGAGAACGCGACCATGCCGTCATAGGAGAACTTCGCCTCGCCGGCCTTGCCGTGCTTGGTGGTGATGAGCACGACGCCGTTGGCACCCTGCGCGCCGTAGATGGCGGTCGCGGAGGCATCCTTGAGGATTTCCATGCTCACGATGTCGGCCGGGTTGATGGTGGACAGCGGGGAGATCGTGGACACGCGGCCGTTGCCGAGCGCGTCTCCCAGACCGAAGTCCGCACCGGAGTTGCCGCCACCCTGGATGATGACGCCGTCGATGACATAGAGCGGTTCGGCGTTGGCGTTGACCGTTGCCTGGCCGCGGACGCGGATGGAAGAGGATGAACCCGGCGCACCGGAAGTCTGCACGGCGGAGACACCGGCAGCGCGGCCCTGCAGGGACTGGTCCAGGTTGGTGATGATGGAGCCCTTGAGGTCTTCTTCCTTCATCGAGACGGAAGCGCCGGAGAGGTCGCTCCGCTTCATCGAACCGTAACCGACAACGACTACCTCGTCGAGGTATTCCTTGTCTTCCTGGAGGAAGATGTTGAAGACCCGCTGGGAACCGATGGGGATTTCCTGCGTTGCGTAGCCGATGGACGAGAAGACCAGCGTGGCCCCGGGTTTGACCGAGATGCTGAACTTGCCGTCCAAATCAGTGACTGCGCCGTTGCCCGTGCCCTTTTCGAACACGCTGGCACCGATCACAGGCCCCGTCTGATCGCTCACGGCACCGGTCACGGTGACGTTCTGGGCCATCAGGCTGACACTCGCCAGGAGCGTCAGGAGACATGTCAACAGTTTTTGTTTCATTGGATAATGTTTTGATAATTAGTGGAAGATGTTTGGTTTAAAAACGTTTGAAGAATTCGGCCCGGATGCTTTGCCAGCGGCGCTCCTTCCACATCGAGTGGCCGCAGAGCGGCTCGCAGTGGAACTCCTTGGGAGCGCGGACCTGGTTGTATCCGGCGAAGTTGGTGTGCGGGGGGCAGGTCGGGTCCTGCAGGCCGAAGGCCATGTAGACCGGACACTCCACCCGGTCGGTGAAGTTCTTGACGTCGAAGTAGGACAGGGTCCGGAAGAGGTCCTCCCGGTCGATGCCGGCCGCGTCGGCCGCCTGAAACACTTCGTGGACCGGCCACCAGACGATGCGGGCGTAGTCGGGATAGTCGCTCAGGAACGGGACGCTCGGCGCGATGGCGCGCACGCGGTGGTCCAGGCTGCCGGCAATCCAGGTGAAGGCGCCTCCCTGGCTGTCGCCCCAGGCGAAGATGCGGGAGGTGTCGGCGCGGTCCAGCGTGCAGACGAAGTCGATGGCGCGGACGATGTCGCAGAAGGCGCCGCGGTAGTAGAAATTCTCTTTGCTGTCGAGGCCGCGGTCGATCCAGCGGCCTTCTTTCTCCTTGAAGATGCCCTGCCCGCGCACGCTCACCAGGAACTGGATCTTGTCCGGCTCGGCGGCCGGATCATACCAGAACGGGTCGGCGCCGTAGCCCATCAGCTCCATCGAGACGGGATATTTCCCTGCCTTGACGGGGACGCAGAGGATGCCGCCCGCCGTGGCGCCGCCCAGGGATTTGAAGCGGACGCGGTAGGAGGTGCGGAGGCTGTCGGAATGCTCCGGGACGGGCTCGAGCTCCGCGTCCATCGGGACGGCGGCGAGCTCGGCGAGGGTCTGCTCCCAGAAGGCGTCGAAGTCCGGCTGCTTGTCCTGCGGACTCTCGACGCGCTCGGGGTTGATGCCGATATTGAACGACTGGTGCCCGCCCAGACGGACCTCATAGAAGCCGGGATCGAGCGCGTCCAGCTGGATGCTGAAGCGGGCCGGGCTACCGGGGCGGACCCGGGCGGTCTCCGTGACGGTCAGCAGGGTGTCCGGCGTGGCGGACATCAGCTCCACGTCGCGGACGAGGGCCGCCGTGACGGGGTAGTCGCCCGCTGTGCGGGACGCCGCGCGGATTTCGAGCGCGCGCGGCCCGTCCCCGTAGAACATCCAACTCTCGGGATCGGGCGCCCACACGGTGAGGACATGGGCGAGGCTGTCGGTATAGCTGCGAATGACCGCGACGGTGCTGCTGTCGGTGGCGTACACGCCGTTGAGGCCCTGGGCCTCCTGCGGCGGATCGCCGGCGAGCGCGTCGCCCTCCTGCCAGAACTGGTGCTCGCGGTTCTGCTCTGCGTAGCCGCTCCACGTCCAGAAGTTGCATCCGGCCAACCGGCCGGCCTTGCGGGCGGAATCGAGCACGCGGGAGAAGACGTATTTATAATAACGGTCGCGCAGGTCGGTGGTGCTGTCGTTGAGCCAGGCGAAACCGTCGCGCGGGAAGCCGAACTCCTCGATCACGACCGGCTTGCGCAGGTCGTAGGCGCGCTCCAGGTGCTCGTCGATATAGCGGCCGGTCTGCCACAGGGCGCTGTAGAGGGCGTTCTCGGGGTGCTCGCCGGCCAGCACGTGCGCCTGCGCCCAGCCCCAGTTGTAGGGCCAGATGTGGATCGTGATGTAGTCGATGTCCGGGCAGTCGTTGAGCCGGGTGAAGAGCTCGATGTCGGAGTTGGAGCCCATCGACCCTTCGTTGCCGGTGCTGACCATGTGGCGGGGGTCGATCGACTTGATCAGGCGGGCCGTCCCCTGGACGTAGGCGACGAAATCGTCGATCCGGGCCGGATCCTCGCTGAAGGGACGCGGCTCGTTGCAGATCTGCCAGGAGAACACGGCGGGGGACTTGCGGTAGCGCTCCACCACCCGGCGGACGTGCTCCTGGAAGAGCGCGACCGCCTTGGGGTTGGAGGCAAAGGCATACATCGACGTCATGTAGGCGTTGTAGCCCTGGACGGCCGGATGGGGCTGCTCACCGGCGCCGGCCTTTTCCAGCCAGGAGCGGTAGCCGTCGGGGCTCCACTCCCAGGCATTGTTGAGGAAAAGGACGGCCGACATCCCTCTTTTTTCCAACTCACTGAGGACGATGTCCATTCCGGCGAAATTCTCATCCGTGGCCAGGATCCGGAGGTTGTCCAGACCGAGGCTGTGCAGGGCGTCCAGCTCCGCGGTGAAGCGCTCAGGATCGCTGAGGGCCAGCTGCGAAGCATACCAGACGTTGGTGCCGATGAAATATGCGGGTTCGCCGTTCCGTACGATCCGTCCGTCTTCGACGGTCCAGAACGGCTCCCGGGACTTGCATCCGACGATGCAAGAGATTGTAAATAAGACGATTAGTAATTTTCTAAGTGTGCTTGTAACAGGTGCGCGCATAATTATGTGTAATAACAGGGGCAAAATTACGCGCTTCCCCTACCTGAAACAAGTACGATTTTGTCAAATATTGCAAAATTCCTGCTTAGACTATTACTTTTTTCTTCTTGTAGATCTGCCGGAACTCGCGCGGGGACATTCCGCGCTTGGCCTTGAAGATGCGGTTGAAATTGGACAGGTTGTTGAATCCGCACTGGTAGCAGATCTCGGAGATGTTCTGCGAGGTGTCCACCAGCTCGCGGGCCGCGTGCCCGAGCCGGATGTCGATCAGGTAGCTGGTCAGCGTGCGGTCGGTGTGCTGCCGGAAGAAGCGGCTGAAGGAGCTGGGACTCATCCCGACCAGGTCTGCCATCATTTCCAGCGTGAGCGGCTCGGCGTAATGTGCGTTGATGTATTCCTTGACCTTGAGCACGCGCCGGCTCTCGTGGTCGCGCGGGGCGTGGGCGAAGGAGCTGCTGGCCAGGATGCGGTAGTCGGAGCCGGAGAGCTCGTAGAGCAGCTGCAGGCAGTTGATGAACTGGTTGAAAGAGTCTTTCTCTGAAGCGAGTGTGTCCAGTCGGTGGTACACTTTCATGATCGTCTCCTGCGGGAATGCGATCCCGTGCGTGGCGCGTTCCAGCATCTTGGCGATGCGCGAGAACTGGTTCTTGCCGAGGAGCCCGTCGCCGAACAGGTCCGGCGAGAACTGGATCGTGATCTCCCGGATGTCTTCCGCCGTGCAGCTGCCCTGCTCCCAGATGTGCTCGAGGTTCTCGCCGGAGATGAGCACCAGGTCCAGGGCGGAGGTCTCCTCCACGCTGTCGCCGACGATGCGGCGCAGCCCCTGCCCGTTCTGGATGAAATTGAGTTCGTATTCCCGGTGCTGGTGCAGCGGGTAGGTGAACTGGCTCTTGTGGCGCTCGACGATGTAGAAGCAGTCGCGCTGGGAGAGGGGGGTGATCTCGGAAAGGACGGTGGACATTTTTGCGTATTCTTTGGCGCAAATATAGAATTTATTCTTTAAAATGATACTTTCTTAACTATTATTTTGCGTTTTTCCGGGCCCCTGCATTTCCTTTGCAACATTTTTCTAACTTTGGCAACGCAAGCAGATTAGACCAATTATGCAACCGATATTTTTCCGTTCCGCACTCGAGCGCGAGCTCACGCAGGGGATCCTTCCCTTCTGGCTGCAGCGTATGCAGGATCCGGTCGGCGGCTGGTATGGCCGCATCGCCGGCGACGGCTCCCTCGTGCCCGACGCGCCCCGGGGCGCCATCCTCAACGCCCGGATCCTGTGGACGTTCGCGTCCGCGTTCCGGCTGACCGGGGACCCGACCTACCGGGAGGCAGCCGCCCGCGCGTATGCCGAAGTGCGCGACCGCTTCTACGACCCGCAATACGGCGGGGTCTATTGGAGCCTGACCGCCGACGGCCGGCCCCTCGACACCAAGAAACAGTTCTACGCGATCGCCTTCACGGTCTACGGCCTGGCGGAGTATCACCGCGCCGCCGGCGTCCCCGAGGCGCTGGACCTGGCCGTCCGCCTGTACCGCGACATCGAAGCCCACAGCTTCGACGCGGCCGGCGGCGGCTACCTTGAAGCCTGTACACGCGCGTGGGAACCCATAGAAGACATGCGCCTGTCGGACAAGGACCGCAACGACGCCAAGACGATGAACACGCACCTGCACATCCTGGAGGGCTACACCAGCCTCTACCGGGTGTGGAAGGACGCGGGCCTGCGCGGCCAGCTGCGCGGCCTGCTGGAGACCTTCCTGGACCGCATCCTGCGCCCGGACGGCCACCTGGGCCTGTTCTTCGACACGGACTGGCGTTCCCAGTCGGAGATGGTCTCCTACGGCCACGACATCGAGGCCTCCTGGCTGCTCGAAGAGGCGGCGGACCTGCTGGACGACGCCGCGCTGGGCGCCCGCACGACGCAGGCCTGCCGGCGCATCGCCTTCGCTTCGCTCGAAGGCTGGACGCAGGGCGGGGGGATGATCTACGAATGGGACCCCGCGACGGGCCACCGCGACGCCGACCGCCACTGGTGGGTGCAGGCGGAGACGGTCGTGGGCTGCTGGAACCGCTTCCAGCGCGACGGCGACCCGGCGTGGGCCGACAAGGCGGAAGATACCTGGAAGTTCATCCGGGAGCACCTCATCTGCCCGGATGGCGAGTGGTACTGGAGCCTGCGCGCGGACGGGACGCACAACGTCACGGACGACCGCGCCGGCTTCTGGAAATGTCCCTACCACAACGGGCGGATGTGCATGGAAATCCTTGAAAGAATCAAGATATGAGAAAGACACTTATCCTCCTGGCGGCCCTGCTCCTGAGCGTGTCCGCCTTTGCGAAACTTGAACTCCGCCAGCCCTGCAGCGACGGCATGGTCCTGCAGCAGCAGACGTCGGCCGTGGTCTGGGGCAAGGCCGACCCGGGCCAGCGCGTGACGGTCGTCCCGTCCTGGGACCGCCGCAAATACGCCGCCCAGGCCGATGCGGACGGCTTCTGGCAGGTGTCCGTGCAGACGCCCGCCGCTTCCTATACCAAGTATGCCATCCAGATTTCCGCGGGCCGCGAGCGCCTGACCATCAGCGACGTGCTGGTCGGCGAAGTGTGGTTCGCCTCCGGCCAGAGCAATATGGAGATGCCCATCCGCGGCTTCGGCGGCTGCCCGGTCGAGGGCGCCGCGGACGTGATCACGGCGGCGCCGATGCGCGACCGCATCCGGATGTTCAAGGTTCCGCGCGCGCGGAGCTACGAGCCCCTCGCCGAGATCGAGGGCGCGTGGTGGCGCGCCGACGCGACGACGGTGTCGGAGATGAGCGCCACGGGCTATTTCTTCGCCCGCAAGCTCAACGAGACGCTGGACGTGCCGGTCGGCATCCTGTTCAGCGCCTACGGCGGCTCCAAGGTGGAGAGCTGGCTGCCGCAGGAAATCGTCGAGACCTATCCGGACATCCCGACGGACAGCGCGTCGGTCGAGGCACTGCCCTATGAATACTACAGCCCTTATATGATGTACAACGCGATGGTCGTCCCCGTCAAGGGCTACACCATCAAGGGCTTCATCTGGTACCAGGGTTGCTCCAACGTGGGTTTTGACGCGACCTACAGCGAGCGCCTGCAGAAGATGGTGTCGGTGTGGCGCGCCGACTGGGGCGACACCGACGCCCGCCTGCCGTTCTACCAGGTGGAGATCGCCCCGTACCGCTACGGCGACGGGCCCGAGGGCGCGCTGCTGCGCCGTGCGCAGCACGACGCGGCCAAGCGCATGCCCAACGGCGGCATCGCCGTGACCAACGACCTGGTCTATTCCTACGAGATCGACCAGATCCACCCCGCGCGCAAGCGCGAAGTGGGGGAGCGCCTGGCCTACCTGGCCCTGCACCGCGACTACGGCCTGGACCGTGTCGCGTGCTGTTCGCCGGAGGCCGTGCGCGCCTTCAAGGCGCCCGCCGGCCCGAAGACCGAGCCTGGCTTGGTTTTTGTAGAACTCGCTGAGTGTCCGGACGGTCTGGATCGCAGCGTCGAGATAGAAGGTTTGGAAATCGCCGGAGCCGACGGCGTTATGTATCCGGTCAGGGAGGCCCGGATCTTCGGCCACTTTATGATGGTACGCAGCGACTCGGTGCCCGAACCGCGGGTTCTCCGCTATGGATGGGGCTGTTTCACACCGGGAAACCTGCATGCCGTATCAGGCTTGCCGCTTGTCCCTTTCGAATTGGTCATAGAATAATAAATTAAGAAAACGAACAGGCTCACAGCCGCTTCCCAGACAATCCGGTCTTGTACCGGATTGTTTTTTATTGTACATTTGAAGGTTGCAAAATACTACCTTATCCGATATGAAAAAGACCAAATTTTATTCCGTGCTTGCCATCTGTCTGGGGGCGTTCGTCCTGTTCCTCGCCACCTGCACGAAGATGGTGGACAATTCCGAGATCGGCATCAAGTTCAAGAAATTCTCGCTGACCGACCAGGGCGAGCTCGTCGCCAACCAGGTCTCCGGTCTGACCTTCTTCAATCCGATCACCACGCGGGTCTTCAC
>LUZH01000007.1 GCA_001602885.1 Bacteroidales bacterium Bact_16
TATTGCTCCGCGATGGGCATCGCCCGCACGGCCCGCGAGTGGCTGGAGGCCTCCGGCCAGCCCACGCCGCTGCGCGACCTGCAGAACATCACTTCCAAGGACATCTACGACGCGGCCAAGCAGGGCGACAACTTCTCCCTGCGCCTGTTCGAATACACCGGCACGCTGCTCGGCCAGAGCTTCGCGGACTTCGTGGCGTTCAGCGCCCCGGAGGCCATCGTGCTCTTCGGCGGCCTCGCCCGCGCCAAGGAGTTCCTCTACGAGCCGATGCGCCGCGCGATGGAGGAGAACCTCCTCAAGATCTGGAAGGGCAAGGTCAAGATCATCTTCTCCCAGCTCAAGGAGTCCGACGCCGCCATCCTCGGCGCCTCGGCCCTCGCCTGGGAACTGTAAGCAAGAACAACGTTAAATGATAATGAAAGCAAACAAAATTCTGATGGCCCTGCTGATGGGCCTTTCGCTGGCGGCTTGCTCCGGCCAGCCGTCCGGGGAGAAGCTCCCCAAAGAATTCCAGCCTTCCAAGGCGCAGGTCGACTCCGTGAGCTACCTGATCGGTCTCAACTTCGGCTCCGCCATCCGCAACGAGGATTTCGGCGAGCTCAACTACGCCGAGATCGTCAAGGGCATGAAGGAGATCATCGCCGCCAAGGGCAATATGCGCGACCCTGAGTTCGTGAAGCAGTTCCGCATCGACCCCAATACGATCCCCGAGGTGTTCAACCGCTATCTGGAGCAGCGCCGCAACGGCGTCGCGATGATGAACCAGCAGAAGGGCGAGAAGTTCCTGGCCGACAACGGCAAGAAGGCTGGTGTCGTCACCACCGAGTCCGGTCTGCAGTACAAGATCGTCGAGCCGGGCAACGACGTGAAGGCCGGCCCGCAGGACACCGTGTGGGTGCGCTACAAGGGCTCCCTGCTCGACGGCACCGTCTTTGACGAGGTGGCCGCCGACGCGAACCCGATCCGCCTGACGCTCAACCGCGTCATCCCCGGCTGGACCGAGGGTCTGCAGCTGGTCGGCGAGGGCGGCAAGATCGACCTCTTCATCCCGGCCGAGCTTGGCTACGGCGCCAACGGCAACGCCTCCATCGCCCCGAACTCCACGCTGCTCTTCAACGTGGAAGTGACCAAGGTCGGCAAAGTCGCTGCTGCCGCTCCGGTCGCGGAGTAATCCCGTCCCGGGCAACAAAAAACCTGCAAGCTCAAAACTTGCAGGTTTTTTTTATTCCTCATCTCCGTCGTAGAGGAGCTCTTCTTCATCCTTGTCTTCGTCCTCGTCCTCGTCGTCCTCGTCGTCTTCGAAATCTTCGTCATCCTCGTCGTCGTCATCGTCCTTGCTGCGGCGCGACTCGCCGGGCAGGCGCCGTCGCTCTTCGGGGAGGTCTTCGAAGGCGACGTAGCCGTTTTCGAACTCGAGCGGCACGGGGCCTTTGGACTCCACCAGGCGCGGGGCGGCCACCTTCTCGGAGGTCTCGCCCTCGAGCGTGATGATCACGCTCTTCTTGGAGGTGATGTCGTAGAAATACACGAAACTGGTCACGCCGGCCTTGACCGTGTCGGCGATGGTGACGTTGTCCACCGCGCCGAAGCCGATGTCCATCAGCGCGTAGCGGGCGGCGACGGAGCCTTCGGCGTCCAGCGCCTTGAACAGGATGGGCTGGTCCATCGGAAACTCGAGATCCGAGCGCAGCTGCTTATGGAACGTGTACAGCGAATTGTCGCCGTTCACGAGGTAGACCCGGTAGAAGCCTTTGATACCGGCCAGGGTGACTCTGTATCTGTAATTCATATTGCGAAGATAGGAATTATTCGCTAATTTTGATTCCCCGATGGCAGCAAAAGATACATATCAGAGCATAGAGGCGCCTTGCGAGGGGCTTTTCCGGGACAACGGAAGCCGCTTCATCGCCAAGGCGTATCCCGTCGAGAGCGAGGAGGAGATCAAGCAGATCGTCGCCGCCATCAAGAAAGAATACCACGACGCGCGCCATCACTGCTACGCCTGGCGGCTGGGGCTGGACGGCGCCGCGTGGCGTGCCAACGACGACGGGGAGCCGTCCGGCTCGGCCGGCCGCCCCATCCTCGGGCAGATCGATTCCGCCGGCCTGAGCGACATCCTCGTGGTCGTCGTCCGCTATTTCGGCGGCATCAAGCTCGGCATTCCCGGCCTGATCCGGGCCTACAAGACGTCCACCGCCGACGCCCTCGCTTCCGCCCGGGTCGTGGAGAAGATCGCGGGCCGCTGGGTCCGGTTGGAATTCTCCTATGACAGCCTGCCTGCCGTGATGAAAACCGTCAAGGATCTGGATCTTCCGCAACGCAATCAATCGTTTCTGGCAGAATGCTCTCTCGAGGTGCGGATTCGTCGTTCTTTAGAGCAAGACTTCTTGGAAAGTATGGAAAGATTAGGTATCTTCGTCGGCTGATTTAACACATTCAGATAATGGGTAAAAAACATGTCTTCAACGCTGGCCCCTGCGTGCTTCCGCAGGCGGTCATCGACAACACCATCGAGGCCCTGAAGGACTTCAAGGGCACCGGTGTCTCTCTTCTTTCGATCTCCCACCGCACCAAGGGCTGGGATGAAACGATGGACGAATGTCGCGCGCTCTGGAAAGAGATCCTGGACATTCCCGAAGGCTACGAAGTCGTCTTCCTGGGCGGCGGCGCCAGCCTCGAGTTCCTTTATGTTCCCATGAATTTCCTGG
>LUZH01000008.1 GCA_001602885.1 Bacteroidales bacterium Bact_16
GGAACTTAGTCATCGTCGAGTCTCCGGCCAAAGCGAAGACCATTCAGAAATATTTAGGTAAAGATTTTACGGTCATGTCCAGCTTCGGGCACATCCGCGACCTGCAGGACAAGAAGCTCAGCGTGGACGTTGCAGCAGGGTTCAAACCCGAATACGTCGTGCCTGCCGAGAAGAAGAAAGTGGTCGCGGAGCTGAAGAAGGCGGCCGCCCAGGCCGAGATCATCTGGCTGGCTTCCGATGAGGACCGTGAGGGAGAAGCCATTTCCTGGCACCTGGTCGAGACGCTCGGTCTCGAGCGCAGCCGCACGCGCCGCATCGTTTTCCACGAGATCACCAAAGACGCCATCCTGCACGCCATCGAGACGCCGCGCGACATCGACGACAACCTGGTCAACGCCCAGCAGGCCCGCCGCGTGCTGGACCGCCTGGTCGGTTTCGAACTCTCGCCGATCCTGTGGCGCAAGATCCAGCGGGGCCTGTCGGCCGGCCGCGTGCAGAGCGTCGCCCTGCGCCTGGTCGTGGACCGCGAGAAGGAGATCATCGCATTCCAGAGTGCACCTTATTATAAGGTGGAAGGCCAGTTCGTGGCCGGCGGCGTCAAGGCCAAGGGCCTGCTCGACACCCGCTTCTCCACCCAGGACGAAGCCTGCCGCTTCCTGCAGGACAGCATCGGGGCCACGTACCGCGTCGCTTCCGTCGAGAAGAAGGACGCCGTCCGCTTCCCGGCTCCGCCCTTCACCACCTCCACCCTGCAGCAGGAGGCCGCCCGCAAGCTCCGCTTCCCGGTGAGCCTGACGATGCGCCTCGCGCAGGGCCTCTACGAGCGCGGTCTGATCACCTACATGCGTACGGACTCCACCAACCTGTCCGCCCTGGCGCTCGGCACCTCCAAGCAGTATATCCTCGACAATTTCGGCGCGGAGTATTCCCACCCGCGCCAGTATAAGACCCGCTCCAAGGGCGCCCAGGAGGCGCACGAAGCCATCCGCCCGACCTTCATCGCCAACACGGAGATCGAAGGCACCGCCCAGGAGAAGAAGCTCTACGAGCTGATCTGGAAGCGCACAGTCGCCTCCCAGATGTCCGAGGCCAAGGTCCTCGGCACCTCCATCAAGCTGTCCTCGGACAAGCGCCCGGAGCAGTTCGGCATCCAGGCCACGGAAATCCTCTTCGACGGCTTCCTCAAGCTCTATATGGAAGGCAGCGACGACGACGTCCAGGAGGACAACGCCACGATCCTGCCGCCGGTCAACGTCGGCGACACCCTCACGGAGAAGGGCATCACCGCCGAGTGCAAGTTCACCCAGGCGCCGGCCCGCTACTCCGAGGCCACCCTCGTCAAGAAGCTCGAGGAGCTCGGCATCGGCCGCCCGTCCACCTACGCCCCGACCATCTCCACGCTGACCACGGGCCGCGGCTATATCTTCAAGGGCGACGTCGACGGCCGCAAGGTCTCGGTGACCAACTACGCGCTCAAGAACGGCGCCGTCGTGTCCAGCTCCAAGACGGAGTCGGTGGGCGCGGAGCGCGGCAAGCTGATCCCGCAGGAGATCGGCGTGGTGGTCGCGGACTACCTCGTGGACAATTTCCCGCGCATCATGGACTATGATTTCACGGCCGACGTGGAGAAGGATTTCGACAGCATCGCCGAAGGCAAGCTGGTCTGGAACGAAGTGATCTCCTCCTTCTACGGCGACTTCCACAAGAAGGTGGAGACGACGATGAGCGACGGGCAGTACAGCCACGTCGAGCGCGTGATCGGCGTGGATCCCGCCGACGGCCGCACCGTCATCGCCCGCTTCGGGCAGTTCGGCGCCTACGTCCAGAAGGGCGAGGGCGACGACCGCCAGTCCGCCAGCCTCGCCAAGGGACAGCTCATCGAGACGCTGACCCTCGAGGAGGCGCTCAAGCTCCTGGAATTCCCCCGCCGCGTCGGGACCTACGAAGGCGTGGAGATCCAGGTCCTCAAGGGCCGCTTCGGCCCCTACATCAAATACGGTGACAAGAACATCTCCCTGCCGCGCGGCGCCGATCCCCTGCGGATCAGCCAGGAGGAGTGTGCGAAGCTGGTGCAGGAGGCCCTCTCGGGCGCCGCTGCGAGCCCTTCGATCCACGAATTCGAGGCGGCGGGCATCTCCGTGATCAACGGCCGCTACGGCCCCTACATCAAGTTTGACGGCCGCAACTACCGCATCCCCCGCGGGACGGACGCCGCCGCGCTGACCGAGGAGGACTGCCGCAAGATCATCGCCGAAGCGCCGGCCGCCGACGCCGCACCCAAGACCAGACGATTCAAGAAAAGATCATAATTATGGCGAACTACCAGATTGATGCTATTGACCGGAAAATCCTTTCCTACCTGGTCAACAATGCCCGGATGCCGTTCCTGGAGATTGCCCGCGAATGCGGCATTTCCGGAGCTGCCATCCACCAGCGCGTCCACAAGATGGAGAGCAACGGTGTCATCACCGGTTCGCGGATGGTCGTCAAGCCGAACGCGCTCGGACTCAACGTCTGCGCGTTCATCAGCGTGAACCTGTCCGAGGACAACAAGTATCCGGACGTCGTCGCCGCACTGAAACACATTCCCGAGATCGTGGAGTGCCACTTCGTGACCGGCAAGGCGGCCCTTTTCCTGAAGGTGTATTGCTTCGACAACGAGCACCTGATGAGCATCCTGCTGAACACCATCCAGCGGATTCCCTACATCCAGTCGACCGACACGATGATCTCCCTCGACCAGTCCTTCGAACGCGAAGTGTGGGTCAAGGATTACAAGAGCACCAGCTTCCACGCGATTACCGCCGTGTAAGGATGGCCTCTGCGAGGACGAGGTCCTCGGGAGTCGTGATTTTGAGATTGAACCGCTCGCCCTCCTCCAGGGTGAGCGGTATTCCTTTCCGGACGGCCACGGAGGCGTCGTCCGTGAACGAGAGGTCGTAGGCCTGTGTGTAGGCGTCCTTGATGTCTTCCGAGCGGAAGACCTGGGGCGTCTGGACCGCGACGGTCTTCGAGCGGTCCGGGTCGGGCGTGGCGGGGTCGGTGGAGCGGAGCGTGTCCACGACGGGCACGACGGGCAGGAGGGCCCGGCAGCCGTCCTGCTCCATCCGGTCCAGCATCCGCCGGACGAGGGCCGGGCTGATGAGCGGGCGCACGCCGTCGTGGATGGCCACGATGGCGCCGTCCGGCACCTTGCGGAGGGCGTTCTGCACGGAGTGGAAACGGGTCAGGCCGCCCGCGACCAGGGTCTGCGGGCAATGGAAGGAATGGACGGCGCAGAGGTCCTTCCAGGTCTGGAAATGGGCCCGGGGCAGGACGGTGAGGACCTTGAGGTCCGGTTCGGCCTCCAGGAAGCACTCGATGGTGCGCTGGAGAATGGGGCGTCCGTCGAGCGTCAGGAACTGCTTGGGGACCTCCCCGCCCATCCGGGTGCCGCTGCCGCCGGCCACGAAGATTCCGTAGATTTTTCTGCGCATAAAAGATGTATTCTTTCCACAAATTTACGGATTTTTATTTACATTTGTAATTCAATCAGAAACCGGTTACGCTATGGCATTTTCTTTCCTGAATCAGGAGCTGGCCATTGACCTCGGCACCGCCAACACCGTTATCTATCAGAACGATCAGATCGTGTTGGACGAGCCCAGCATCGTGGCTATCGACAATAATACGGGCAAGTGCATCGCCCTCGGCACCCAGGCCAAACTGATGCACGAACGCACCAGTCCCGGCGTCAAGACCGTCCGCCCGCTGCGCGACGGCGTGATCGCCGACTTCAATGCGGCGGAGATGATGATCCGCGGCTTCATCAAGCAGGC
>LUZH01000009.1 GCA_001602885.1 Bacteroidales bacterium Bact_16
CGTGCGCATCGCCCTGGGCGGCATGCACGACGAGGCCGAGCTGCGCGGCCACCGCAAGACCTACGTGGGCGCCCTCCCGGGCCGTATCCTCAACGGCATCGCCCGGGCCGGCACCTCCAACCCGGTGATCGTGCTCGACGAGGTGGACAAGCTCGCCTCCGACTTCAAGGGCGACCCGTCCGCCGCCCTGCTCGAGGCGCTCGACCCGGAGCAGAACTCTACTTTCCACGACAACTATCTCGACCTGGACTACGACCTCAGCAACGTCCTGTTCATCACCACGGCCAACAGCACCGCGCCCATCCAGCCGGCCCTGCTCGACCGCATGGAGCTGATCAACGTCACGGGTTACCTCGCCGAGGAGAAGATGGAGATCGCCAAGAAGTTCCTCGTGCCCAAGCAGCTCGAGGAGCACGGCATCGCCAAGAATGCGCTGAAGATCGACAAGGCGGCCCTCGCCGCCATCATCGACGAATATACCCACGAATCCGGCGTGCGCGGCCTGGAGAAGCAGATCGCCAAGCTCGCCCGCGTCACCGCCAAGAAGATCGCCCTGGAGCAGGAGTATCCGACGACCATCAAGAAGGAGCACCTCAAGGAGTATCTCGGCCTGCCGACCAACTTCCACGACCTGCAGAAGGGCAACGAAGCCCCCGGCGTGGTCACGGGCCTCGCCTGGACCCAGATGGGCGGCGAGATCCTGTTCGTGGAGAGCTCGGTGTCCAACGGCAAGGGCGTGATGACGATGACCGGCAACCTGGGCGACGTGATGAAGGAATCGGCGACCATCGCCTACCAGTACATCAAGGCCCACCCGGAGCTCGCCAAGATGACGTCCGAGCAGTTCGGCGCCAAGGACCTGCACGTGCACGTGCCTGAGGGGGCGACCCCGAAGGACGGCCCGTCCGCGGGCATCACGATGGTGAGCTCGATGGTGTCCGCCCTGCGCGGCGAAGCCATCCGCCACGGCATCGCGATGACCGGCGAGATGACGCTGCGCGGCCGCGTGCTGCCTGTCGGCGGCATCAAGGAGAAGATCCTCGCCGCCAAGCGCGCGGGCGTCCAGACGATCGTCATCAGCGAAGAGAACCGCAAGGACATCGAAGACATCAAGGAGATCTACATCCGCGGTCTGGAGTTCCACTACGTCAAAGACATCCAGGACGTCATCAGCTTCATCTTCTGATCCGACTCGCAATCACTGATCTGTCGCCAGGGGCAAATGGATACGATTCCGCCCCTGGCGACAGTTTTTTCTTTCTGCCAGGGGCAGAACAACCCTTCCCCGCCCCTGGCAGAATTAAGAATCATACAAAAAGAAGGGAAAAAGCCTTTATCTGTATGATTCTTTCTTCGGCAAGGTCCGGCACACCCGGCTCATAATCAAGCAGATGAGAAACAACTCAAAAATAATCGTTTAAATGAACGTTCAAACGGCTCCGTTTTCGTAGGTTTGCCCCTATGAAAAACTTTATGCTCAACCCAGACCGGCCGCTGTCTTTCGCCGAACGCGAACGGCAGTGCGAAGCGTTGTTCAATTCCCGCGGACCATTCTATCACTTATGCACGCCGGGAGACGACACGCTGACCCTTTTCGAAACAGACTACGACTTCTGTTTTGCGATGAACCTGATAGCACTTGTCTCCTACCTGACACCGGATTTCAACATCATCACTTTTGAGATCATGGGTTCCCATCTCCACTATCATCCTCATCGACAATTTATCCTTTCTGCGGAATTCCATCGCCTACGTCAACAGGAACGGCTATCTGGTACGCCCGGACTGTACGCCCTATTCTTACCCCTGGGGCGCAAACCGGTTCTATTTCAATCCTGACGCACGGCTCCGCCGCGACGGGACTTTCGGCGATTTGTCGTATGATGAAAAAAGGCGCCTGTTCCGTAGTGGGACCGTCGAGTATCCGGATTCGCATATCCTCGTGGACGGCCATGTGTCGCCGGCGAGTTATTGCGACCTCACCCTGGGGGAAGGGCTATTCAGGGACGCGCGACATTACAACTCATTGGTCTCCAGGAGCGTGGAAGGTTTCCAGGATATCGCAAAATTACTGGGCGACCAGTACTTCTGCACGGACGACGAACTGTTCACCATCGTGCGCCAGATCAGCAAAGACAAATACGGATCATCACGCCCGGGCATACTTCCGCCCGACCATAAAAAGGAACTTGCCAGGATGCTGTATTACGATTATCACGCCAGCGTACTGCAAATACACCGGATGCTCCGGGTTGCGGAGAACGATATCCGATTTCTACTTGGTCTGCCAGGGGCGATTTGATATGTTTTTGCCCCTGGCAACAGTTTTTTCCGTGCGCCAGGGGCAAAACAGGCCCTCTCCGCCCCTGGCGGCTCTGGCGCAGCAGGGACAAGAGTTCCCTCAGGCGCCCGGGGGCGGCTAGAGCTTCCAGTCGATGGGAGGCTGGCCGTGGGCGACGAGGTAGTCGTTGCAGCGGGAGAAGTGCCGGCAACCGAAGAATGCGCCGCGGGCAAGCGGCGAAGGGTGCGCCGCCTCGAGTACGAGGTGGCGCGCGCCGTCTATGAGCGGCGCCTTGCCCCGGGCGTAGTTGCCCCAGAGCAGGAAGACGACGCCGTCGCGGCGCTCGGAGACCGTCCGGATCACGGCGTCGGTGAAGGTCTGCCAGCCCAGGGTGCTGTGCGAGGTCGGCTCGCCGGCGCGGACGGTCAGCACTGCGTTGAGCAGCAGCACGCCCTGGCGGGCCCACGGCGTGAGGTCGGGGCTGCCGGACATCCGGACGCCCAGGTCCGTTTCGATCTCCTTGAAGATGTTCTTGAGCGAAGGGGGCGCAGGGACGCCCGCAGGCACGCTGAACGACAGGCCCATCGCCTGCCCGTAGCCGTGGTAGGGGTCCTGGCCCAGGATCACGACCTTCGTCTGCTCCAGCGGACAGAGGTCGAAGGCGCGGAAAATCTGCCCGCCGGGCGGGAAGATGGTGCGCCCTGCAGCCTTCTCGGCATGCAGCTGCTGGACAAGGGAAGCGAAGTAAGGCTGGTCGAATTCGCTTTGGAGCGCTTCGCGCCAGGAAGGTTCGATTTTTACAGTCATCATCCAAATATACGCATTTTTTGCCTATATTTGTTTGTTATGAACAGGATAGCATTATTCCCGGGATCGTTCGACCCGTTCACCGCCGGACACCTCAACATCCTCGGCCGCGCGCTCACGATGTTCGACGAGGTGGTCGTGGCCGTGGGTCTCAACCAGGACAAGCGCGGCTTCTTCTCCAACGAGCAGAAGATCGACATCGTCCGCCAGGCCACGGCCTCGCTCGGCGACCGCGTCCGCGTGATCTCCTACGACTGCCTGACCATCGAGATCTGCCGCCAGCTCGGCATCCGCCACATCGTGCGTGGCATCCGCAACATGATGGACTTCGACAACGAGAAGGCCATCGCGGACGCCAACCGCCGCCTGGCCCCCGAGATCGAGACGATCATCATCCCGACCGCGCAGGAATATGCCCACATCTCTTCTTCCGCCGTGCGCGACCTGTTGCGCCACCACGGCGACACCAGCCAGTTCCTCCCCGAGGGGGTCGTCCTTCCCGAAGTGAAATGAGAAGACTGCTGCCCATCCTCCTGACGCTCCTGCTTCTCTGCGGCGCCCGCACCGCGGCACAGGAGGCGCAGGCGGACAGCACCGCCCGCTTCGCCCCGCTGGACAGCCTGCTCACGCAGTTCTACGGCGCGCTGCTGCCCGCCGACAACGACGAGAAGAGCGCCGAATTCGACGCCCTGATCAACTCCTGCACCGATTCGCTGATGCGCCAGCACGTCGCGCTCGCGGTCTTCGACCACTACCGCTTCAGCCGCGTGATGGGCGAAGAGGCCGTGGCCGTGCACATCTTCGACGAATGGATCGCCACGGGCAAGGTCCAGCCGCGCAGCGAGTTCGAGATGTTCGAAGCGGAGCGCTTCGCCCTCGAGAACCGCAGCACGCTGCTCGGCATGCCCGCGCCGCAGCTCACGCTCCGCACGCCCTGCGGCGGCAAGCGCACCATCCCGCGCAGCGACCGCGCCGCCGTGCTCTTCTTCTATTCGCCCGGCTGCGCCAAATGCCGCCTGGAGACGCACGCCCTGCCGTCCGTGCTCGCGGAAGTGAACTTCCCGATGGACTTCTACGCCATCGACGTGGACACGGACCGCCGCGCTTTCCGCGCCTTCCGCAAGGCGCTCAAGACCAGCAACAAGAATGTCAGGATGGTCCACCTCTGGGACCCGAAGAACGAATCGACGCTCCTGCTCGACTACGGCGTGTTCTCCACGCCCAAGGTGTTCGCAGTGTGGGAGGGCGAGATCCTCGGACGGCGCCTGGAAATGTCCAACCTGCTGGAAATCATCCAATATATCAATATGCTCTATGGCCAGGAAAAAGAAGACTAACAAGAAGTTCTCCGGCGTAGACCCCGCCTATCTCGACAAGCAGCGGGCCTCGCTCCGGCGCACCCACCGCAAGTCCGTGCTCTTCAACGCGCAGGAGCTTGCCGCCATCGACACGTATTGCAAGCGCTTCAAGGTGTCCTCGCGCTCGGCCCTGATCCGCCAGGCCGTGATGGAGCGCGTGCTCACCGGCCTGGAAGAGAGCCATCCGAAATTGTTCTAGCGCCTAGCGGCGGATGAGGAGCCGCACCAGCAGCAGCGCAGCCAGCAGCAGAAATACCAGCGTGCACACGCGGCCGACCAGGTCGCCGTGCAGTACATAGAGCGTCTGGGCGGAATTGAGATTCACCTGCCCGGCGAGCGTCCCGCGCGTCCACCAGTCGGTCTGGGAGAGGACCTCTCCCCGCTGGTCGATGAAGCAGGAGATGCCGGTGTTGCCGCAGCGGGCGATGTCGCGCCGCAGCTCGATGGCGCGCAGGCGCGCGTAGCTGAGGTGCTGGCGGTAGCCCGGCGTGTCGCCCCACCAGGCGTCGTTGGTGATGATGGTCAGGGCCTTGGCGCCGGCCTTGACGTAGCCGGTACAATACTCGGGATAGACGGACTCATAACAGACGGCGCAGCCGACCGGGATGCGCTTCTGCCCGAAATGCAGCACCGTGGGCGCTTCCTGCCCCACGGAGCGGCCCATCAGGCCGGATGTGCCCATCTTCTTGGAGAGCCAGTCGTCCAGCGGGACGAAGATCTTCGGCCAGGGCGTCATCTCCACGCCGATGACCAGCTTGCTCTTGTGGCAGTATTCAAGCGGCCCTTCGGGGCGCGCCATCAGGGCGCTGTTGTGCGAGACGATCCAGCCGTCGCCGTAGGGGCGCGAGAGGATCGAGGGCGCCGAGCGGGTCTCGAAGATGTCGTAGGTGCTGGCGCCGAAAAGCAGCTCCGCGCCGGGGTGCGCGGCCAGGAAAGCGCGGAAGGCGCGCACGGTCGCGGACCGCTCCGGGTCGTTGAGCACGATGTCGCCCGTGAAGGTCTCGGGGGCGAGCAGGAGCAAGGGCTTGCGCAGGGTATCGGGAAGCGCGCGGGCGAATTCGTCCAGCAGGACTTCCGTCTGCTGCGCCTGCGTCATCGACTGGAACTTCTGGTACGGATCGAGATTGGGCTGGCCGATGAGCACGTCCACCGTGCCCTCGGAACGCTCCTCATAAGCGTCGTAGATGAGCTTGGAGCCCACCAGCGGGCCGGCCACGGCCATGGTCAGGCCGAGGACCGCGCAGACGCGCGCAATGCCGCGCCAGCGGGACCAGAAGCCGTCGAAGACGGCGACCAGCAGGCCATACACGCCCAGGTTGACCACCCAGATCCAGAGCGAGCCGCCCAGGGTCCCGGTGAACTCATACCACTGGATCAGGCGCGTGCTCCGGGCGAAAGCGCCGCCGAGCGTGAGCCACGGCCAGGAGAAATCGACATCGAAATAGCGCCGCTCGAACGCGATCCACATCGCGGCCAGGAAGATATAGGGCAGCGCGCCCTGCATCTTCTTGCGCGCGAGGCGGAAGAGAAGCCAGATGAGGAGCATCTGCAGCGCGTTCGCGACGATGGCGAAGACGGCGCCGCCCGCGGTGGCGTTCCAGACCCAGAAGGTCGTGGCGGCGTTCCACGCCAGGAAAGTGAAGAAGGGGAAGAGCCACGAAGCGCGGACTTTGCACTGCTCCGCCACGGCATCCGCGACCAGGAGCGGGACAAACGCGACCAGGGCGAGCAGCCCTGCGTGCGGAATCAGCCAGGGAAGGCTCAGCAACAGCGCGGAAAGCGCGGAAAGGAGCCAGAGCAGGAGGCGGGTCTTTCTCATTCTTCAGGCATCTGGCCGCTGTATTTGCGCCACTTGTCCAGGAGGGCGGCCATGTCCTCCGGCAGCGTGGAATCGAACTGGAGCCACTCCCCCGTGCGTGGATGCACGAAGCCCAGCGTGCGGGCGTGCAGCGCCTGCCGGGGGCAGATCGCGAAGCAGTTCTGGATGAACTGGCGGTATTTGGCGTAGATGGTCCCCTTGCGGATCTCCGCGCCGCCATAGCGTTCGTCGTTGAAAATGGGATGCCCCAGCTGGGACATGTGCACGCGGATCTGGTGCGTGCGGCCCGTCTCCAGCTTGCATTCGACCAGGGTCACGAAGCCGAAGCGCTCCAGCACCTTCCAGTGCGTGACGGCGCGCTTGCCGTGCTCCTCGTCTTCGACGGAGCGGAAGCGCAGGCGGTCGCCGGGATCGCGGCCGATGAAGCTCTCCACCGTGCCCTCGTCCTCGGGCATGTCGCCCCAGACGATGGCGTTGTAGCGGCGGTCGATGCTGTGGTCGAAGAACTGCTTGGCCAGCTTGAGCTGCGACTCGTCGTTCTTCGCCACGGCCAGCAGGCCACTGGTGTCCTTGTCGATGCGGTGCACCAGGATGCCCATCCGCTCGTCCATCGCATCTGCGTCCTGGCTGATGCCCAGGTGGTGCGAGAGGGCGTTGATGAGCGTGCCCTCGTAGTGGCCGTGGCCGGGATGGACCACCATCCCCGCCGGCTTGTTGACCACCAGCACGTCGTCGTCTTCATAGACGATATTGAGCGGGATGTCCTGCGGGATGATCTCCAGTCCGCGGCGCCGGTAGGGCATCACAAAGCGGATCACGTCGCCCGGGCGGACGATATAGTTGGCCTTGACGGGCGTCTCCCCCACCCGCACGTAGCCTTCCTTGAAGGCCTGCTGGATGCGGTTGCGGGACGTGTCCTCGAGGTGGGTGGACATATATTTGTCGATCCGGACGGGCGCCTGCCCCGGATCCACTTCCAGACGGAAGTGCTCGAACATCTCCTGCGGCTCCTGCGTCGTCATTTGCTGGCAGAAGGGAGTTTGGCAGGGTCAGTGGTCAGCGACATCGTGATCTCGGAGCCCATGCGCACCTTCTCGGAAGGGGCGGGGCGCTGCTGGTACACGAACGCGCTCACGGAGTCGGCGTAGGTCTTGACCGTCTCGTCGAAATGCAGCCGGCCGACGTTGAGCGAGCTCTCGAGCGCCTGGTCGACGGCCGGGAGATACTGCTTGCCGAGGAGTTTCGGGACGTAGGTCATGTTCTCGTTGGGGTTCAGGCCCAGCACCAGGTTGATGGTGGTGCCGCTGGCCAGGCTGGTGCCCGGCTTGATATCCACCCCGCCGCGCTGCTGACGCAGCACGCTGTTGGTGGCGATGTCGCGCGTGTAGATCAGGCGGCCCAGCGACAGGCCGGCCCGGGCGAGCTCGCCCTTGGCCTGGCGCAGCGAGAAGCCGACCAGAGAAGGCATCATCACCTCCTTGGGGACCGTGGTGTTGGTGGTCAGGCGGACCCGGCGGCCGCGCTTGACCTGCGCGCCGGCGCCGGGCGTCTGCAGATAGACGACGCCGGGCTTGAGGCGCTTGACATAGACGGAGTCCGCCAGGACGATCCGCACGCCGGCGTTCGAAGCGGCCTTGCGGGCTTCGCTCCAGGTCATGTTGGTGAAATCGGGCACTTCGATCTGCTTGTTGTGCTGCGTGCCCAGGTTGAGCAGGACGCTCACGAGCGTGACCAGCACCACCACGAAGGCGATGGCGAGCAGGACGTTCTTGACAATCCAGTTGTTGAGAATCCCTTTGATATCCATATTCTGTCAGTTTCCTAAAATCATGATCAGGCCGCGCACGATCAGTACGACGGCAAAAATGCAGACCAGGCCGCCGGCGACCCGGCTCACGATGCGGAGCGTCTTCTCGTTGATCCGCAGGAAGCGCGAAAGCAGCCAGGTGATCAGGGTCCAGTACGTGAACTCGCCGAGGCCGACCATCGGGATCAGGATCCAGATCGGCGTGCGGGACACGCCGCCGCCCAGGCGGAAGCCCGTGAGCAGGGCCAGCATCGTGGCCAGCGCCGCCGGGTTGGACAGGGTGCTGGTGAAGGCCTGCAGGGTGCAGGACTTGCCGGACACCTGCCGCTTGTCGGCGGGCAGGGACAGGGAGACTTCGCGGAAGCACATCCCGGCGCCGATCACGCCGATGATGGCGCCGCCGACCAGCAGGAAGATCCCTTCGTGGTCCAGGACGAACTGCTTGATCAGCTCGAGGGTCAGCAGGCCGACGCCGGCATAGACCATGTCGCCCATCGCGGCGCCCAGGCCGACCATCAGGCCGGTCTTGCGGCCGTGGCACAAAGTGCGCTGGACCACCATCACCAGGATGGGGCCAAAGGGAACGGCGGCGATCACGCCGACCAGCAATGCTCTCAGAATCTCCATATATCCTACAAAGATAATAAAAGAAAAAGAAAAGCGGCCCGCTTTCCGGCAGGCCGCTTTCTCTATGCGGAAGATGGATTACATCATCGGACGTCCGCCACCCATCATCGGGCCGCCCATCGGCATTCCGCCGCCACGGCCGCCGCGACCGCCGCGGCCGCCCGGCATGCCGCCGCCCATCCGGCCGCGTCCCGCACCACGGCCCATCGAGCCGAAGTTGTAGGAGAACGAGAGGATGATGTAACGGCCGAGCGTCTTGCTGAGGGACTCGACGTGACGGTTGTTGGAGTCGGTGACCCGCAGGTTGCGGGACTGGCCGAGCAGGTCGGACACGTACAGCGAGAGGTTGGCGGCGCCAATCGTCTTGCTGACCGTGGCGTTGATGATCATCTGAGGATCCTGGGGCGTGGTGAAGCCGTTGTACCAGCGGTAGTTGGCGTTCGCGCTCAGGGACATGCCCGCCGCCATCCAGTTCCAGGTCAGTTCGGCCGTGGCCACGTTGGACCAGGTCGTGGAACTCTGGGAATTGATGCCAATCGATTTCATCCGCCCCTCATACTCGCTGATCAGCGACTGGTCGCCCTTGTGGCGGTACTGGGTGTGCTCCATGTTGGTGCTCGCACCGATGGAGGCCTGCAGCGCAGTGCCACGGTAGGTCAGGCGGAGGCGCTCGTTGACCGAGAAGTTGTCGGTATAGTGCTCCACGACGTGGGCCTTGTAGAAGGCCGGATCGGAGAACTTGCCCACGATCTCGTTGATGAAGTCGTAGAAGTCGCTCTCATAGAACTTGGACATATCCACGTTGCTGCCTTCGAAGGAGAAGGTCTGGTTCCATCTGGCGCCCGTGTTGTTATTGATCGAGAAGGCGGAACCGCGGCCCAGCGGGGTGTTGCTGAACATGTTGATTCCTGCGTTCTTCGTGGTCGGGGCGTTGAACGGGATCGAGTAGGAAATGCCCTTCTCGTCGCGGATGGACATGTTGGCGATCGGGTTCTGGGTGAAGCCGCCGTTGGCGCGGATGTTGAACGAGGAGAAGGTGACCCGGTTGCTGCTCCGGTACTCCGCGTTGATGTTGTGCTGGAAGGACGGAGTCAGGGACGGGTTACCCAGCGTCTGGTTCAGCACGTTGGACGGATCCGGCGTAGGCTGCAGCTGCTGGATGGACGGCTGGCTGGACGTACCGCGGTAGAAGAAGCGGATGAGCTTGTCATCGGTGAAGTTGTAGAACATCATCACCTGCGGGGAGAAGTTCCAGCGGTTGTCCTTGTATTCCTGCGGCACATAGACGTCAGTCGCCATGTTGTAGGTCTTCGTGCTGTTGAAGGTGTACTCCGGCATGGCGGAGAAACCGGCCTGCAGATGCAGCTGGTCGTTCTGGAAGAGGACGTTGGCCCCGATCTCGTGACGACGGCTGAGGTTCATGGTCCCGTTGGAATAGCGGGGATCGAAGGCGTGGTCGTTGAAGAGGTCGTAGGAGTTCCTCTCAGAGACGGACTTCATCCAGCTGAAGGAGTAGTTGCCCTCGATGTAGAAGTAGTTGCCGAGCGGTTCGGTATAGGTCAGGGTCGAAATGACATTGTAGTTCTGCTGGTCCTGGAGGACGTTCTGGTTCAACAGGGTCTCGCCCGTCCTCTCGCCGTTGGCGTTGTAGTAGTGGGTCTTGCTGTTGTTGATCGCATCCATGTCGTTCTTCGAGAGATTGAAGTTGACATTGGCCGTGAG
>LUZH01000010.1 GCA_001602885.1 Bacteroidales bacterium Bact_16
GAGCCGTACCAGTCGATCGACAGGAAGTCGCAATAGGCGTCGCCCGGATAGCCGCGCAGGAAATCCTCGCGGGAGTACACCTTGTCGGTATTGTACATAAAGATGATGTTGTGCAGGCCCCGGCCGCGCAGGTAATCGACCGTGTAGCGGAACAGGGCGGCATATTCCTCGTCATAGCAGCGGCCGCGTCCCCACCAGAAGAAGCTGCCCGAATGCTCGTGGTACGGGCGGAACAGGAAGGGGATGAGCTTGCCTTCGCTGTCGCGCCAGCTGAGGAAGAACTTGGCCAGGCGGTCCAGCCAGCTGTTGAACAGCGCATGGTTCTCGCCGCCCGGCAGCACGCTGCGCACGGCGTTGAGCCCGTCGGCGGAGAGCATCTCCACCTCCCAGGCCGACCCGGCGCCGTTCGGCTCCTTGATGCCCGGCCACTGCGAGGTGATCGGATTGACCACGTGCCAGCTGACCGTGAGGATGCCGTCGCGCTCGTAGAACCATTTCGCCATCTTGCGGATCTGGGCGAAGGACACGGAGTCCAGGCTCCGGTCGAAGCCGAGCTCCAGCTCGCCGAGCTCGCAGCCGGCGATGGCCGGGAAGTCGCCCGTGGCGGTCCGGGTGTCGGAATTGCCTTCTACCTCAAACCAGGTGCTGCCGGTCAGCAGGTCGTCCTGGTGGCCGTACATGATGCCTTTCTGGCGGATCTTGTCGAGCCGCTCGAGGAGCTGGCGCGCCTCGGGCGTCGCCTCCGGGTCGGAGGGCTGGATGCTCTGCGCGCGGAGGGCGAAGGCCGCGGCGGCGCAAAGGAGGGTGAGTAAGATTTTTTTCATACTGGATATACGGTTAACGGTTTGTGGAAATCTATTGTACAAAGACGCTTACGAAGCTCTCGGCCGGCATCTCGACGGCCACGCGGCCGTCCCGGACCGGCAGGCTCCGGGCTTCGGCGTGCTGCCGGGCGTTGGTCACCAGCACGGTGGCCGTCTGCGCCGCGGCGGGCAGGCCGGAAATCTCCGCCGTGCAGGCGGCGGCGTTGTTGACGACGTGCACGGCGCTCTGCCCGCGCGCTGTGTTGGCAAAGGCGGCCACGTTGACGTTGGCCTTGTCGCAGGCCGCCGGGATGGCGAACGAGTCGGCGGGCGTCAGCGCCAGCTGGCGGATGTTCCAGAAGCGCTGGGTCGGCCGGAGCGGCCCGTCGGAGCCGTAGATGCCGTCGCCCCACAGGAGCGAATAGTCGGAAGTCAGCTGCCACTGCAGGATGCTGAGCGGCTGGCAGATGGCGCACAGGCGCGTGTAGAGGTTGATCTCGTAGAGCGCAAACGTGGTCTCGTTGAAGATGCCGGGATACTGGTGCGCCGCGGCGTCCGTGCTGCCTTCGCCCACGATCAGCGGCACGTTGATCTCGCGGGCGGCCGCCGCCCATTTCTGCAGGGTGGCGTCGTCGCAGCCGCGCCAGGAATGGAAGGAGATGGCGCCCACATAGCGGCGGGCCTCCGGGTCGCGGAGCGTCGGCACGATGAAGTCGAAGGTGGTCGCGTCCGAATTGTCGCCCAGCAGCATCAGGGTCTTGAGGCCCTGCGCGGCCAGATAGGCGCCGAATCCCTTGATGAAGGCGCAGTGCTCCGCGGGCGTGTGGACGACGTCGATGCCGAGGTCGGACTCGTTGAACGAGAAATAGTCCGCCTCCACGCCGTATTCGTCGCGCAGGAAGAGCAGGTACTCCGCCAGGGAGGCGTAGATGCGCTCCGTCTCCTCCTCCTTGAGGGAGAAGGCATATGCGGAGCCGTCAGAACGCGTCGTCGCCGTGCACGCCCACATGGGCGGGAACCAGCAGCTCACGATCACCGGCATGCCGACCGCCTTGAGGCGGCGGGCCATCCCGGCGCTGCGCCGCACGTGGTCTTCCGGATTGCCGCCGAAGCCGCGGAAGGCGGGATTCTCCGCCTCCGGATGCTTGTAGCGGTCCCACTGCGACCAGGGCATCTCCACGCGCCCGAAAGCCACGCGCAGGTTGCGCAGGCAGTAGTCGATCACGGCCGGGTCCTTCTGGACGTTCTGCAGGCGGAAATTGCCGCCGAATCCGGCAAATACGCGGCCGGGGTGCGCGAAGTCCAGCGCGATGCGGGCCGGCTCGTGGTGCTGCACGCCGGAGACCTTCATCTCCGCGGAGAACGCCGCTTCGGCGCCTTCCGCCAGGCGCGGCAGGAAGGTGACGTAGAGCACCTTGTCGCCGCCCTCCTCGCGGACCTGCGTCTTGACGGACTTGTTGAAAGTCAGGGTGATATGCCGCTCCGGCGCGGAAATGTCGACCTTGCGGCCGGACAGTTTGATCCGGGCGTCGCTATAGTATTTGGGGCCGAAGGCCATGCAGAAATAGGCCCCGCCTTCGGCCGCCTTTTCGACCTTGACCTCCCAGGCGAGCCGCACCGTGGACGGATCCACGTCGGTGACGTGCTGGGTGAAGGTCACGCCCTTGCGGAGCGGCGTGACGGTGGTCTGCGTGGCGCCTTCCCGC
>LUZH01000011.1 GCA_001602885.1 Bacteroidales bacterium Bact_16
TGTCAGACAAAACGGGAGTTGCAATGAAAACGGTTTCGTACTGTTTGATCATTTTTGTTGATAATTAAATATAAAATACAGTCCCCTTCGAAAAGGGGGCTGCAAAGATAGGGATAATTTTTCGGAAAACCAAAGATACTTGTAACTGTATCAGTGGAATGGCGCGTCAGCGCTGGCTGGACGTCTCGTAGGTGGCGAGCCAGATCTTCGGCGTCATGCCCGTGACCTTCTTGAAAATGTTGTTGAACGACGACGCGCTGGAGAATCCGCAAGCCATGGCGATCTCGTTCTGGCGCGCGTCGCGGTGCGCGACGATGTATTGCTCGGCATAGTCCACGCGAAGCGTGTTGACCAGGTCCGGGAACGGCATTTCGTAGGTGTTGTTGACCAGGCGGGAGACGTAGGTCTTGTTGGTGTGCAGCTTCTCGGCCACGTCCACGAGCGTCAGGCCCGGCTCCAGGTAGAGCTGCTTGCCGAAGATCAGGTGCTCGAAACGCGACAGCAGGCTGTCGTCGTCCCAGGACTTGGCGACGGCGGAGAAAATCTGCGACGCCGGCGACTTGGGGAGCTCCGCGGGCGTCTCCGCGGGGTGCAGGTCCTCGTAGGGGAGGTTGGCGCCGAGCTGGTTGAACAGGCGCCGGCGCGTGCTTTCGTTGGCCTCGCCGGCCAGCTGCTCGAGGATATTGCCCAGGAACTCGGCCTTGGTCTCCTCGTCGTAGTTGAAGCGGAATCCCATCAGGAGGTCCGAGCGGGAGATGCTGCCCTTGGCGCCGAACAGGGAGATGTATCCGAACTGGAAGAACGAAACCACCAGCAGGACGGAGAGCACGATGGAAATCCAGGGATAGCGCAGCAGCCACAGGCGCGGGATAAAGATCGTCAGGAGGAAAACCGAACAGAGGATGACGATATAGTAGCTCTGGATCTCGGGGACGCGGAGGCTGAGGCCCTTCTGGAATTTGTAGAGATGGGAGAAGCGGAGGTTGTCCTGCTTCATCATCCGGATGTAGCGGACGATATAGACGATGGCTTCGATCCCGATGGCCAGGAACGTGATGGGGCCGGTTATGAAAAAATACGTGTTGATGATCTTGTCGGTCGGGGCGCCGGCGCCGGAGAAGAAGATGGGCATGGTCTCGCGGATGGCGTCGGGGCCGGCCAGGAAGGCGAGGACGACGGTCGCGGCGCCCAGGATGGCCGGGAGGATGATCCAGCTCAGCTGCCCGATACGGAAACTGCCCTGCCCGCGCAGGCGCTGCATGTACAGCCAGCAGACCGGGAGGAGGGACGGGGCGGTGGTCACGCGCAGGATGCTACAGACCAGGATGGCCGTCGGTGTCGCTTGCGGATTGATGTAGCAGGATGATGCTCCGACGAAGATCCCCCCTATGATAAACAGGGCGAGGATGGGCCAGAAAGTGCTCGTCTTTCTGGCCAGCAGGCAGATCGTCGCGATCCAGAACAGGGTCACGAAACACGGGAGGAACAGAAGCAGGGTGTACAGCATCGCAAATTTTCGTTAAAAAGTATAAATTGTATCGGGGACCGGCCTCCTGCGCGGATTCGTCCGTTGCTTTTGCCGTTTTCCGGTACAAATATATGTATTGTTTTCAATTGTTCAAATATTTTCTTCTGAATTTGCCTTAATTTTCTGGATATTTCCGTTTTTCTCTTTTGTGCTGTCTTGCTGGACGTTACGCGCTGCTGACGCTTGTCTGTTGCCTATTTCCGGTCGCAAAAGCCCTTCTGGACGTGCCTGTTCCTTGATTTGGTTCTGGGGGTGTGTCGCTCTTCGGAAATTTTTTGAATGCGAAATTTTTCTCGAATAAAAACGCTAAATTTCTTTTCGCGTAAAAACCGAATCTATTCGCCTGTTTTAAAGCTATTTAACTGCCCGGTTTGCGGAAATGTCCATCTGGTGCGCCTGGAAGTGCTGTTTCTGCAAGATTTGAGTACAATGTCAAAGATTTTTTGTATATTTACGATATGAACCGTTTTGCGGCACTGGTCATCACTTTCCTTGCGGCAGCTTTCCCGCTTGCAGCGCAGAATAATCCCTATGGGATCGAGGACTCGTGCTATCACCTCTATCTCGAAACGGACGCGCTGATCGGGCGCGACGGATTCGAACAGGCCAATGCGCGTCTGCTCGAGCAGTCGCTCGCCAAGAACGACACGCAGGCGCAGACCTTATATTATGTGGAGCGGTTCAAGGACCTGACCCGCCGTTTCCGTGCGGTCGCACAATCCACCAATGCGCAGGACGCCCAGGTGATCCAGTATATGGAGGACCTGCAGGAGGTTGCGCTCAGCTTTGGCTACAAGCAGTTCTACTACTATGCCTTCGAGCTGGCGCACGACCATTTCTTCTCCCACGAGAAGATCGTCCGCACGATGGAGCTGATCGAGGAGATGAAGCGCAAGGCCGAGCGCGAGAAAGACGAATACGTCCGCTGGATGGCCGAGCGTTATCTCGTGTCCATCTATGTCAACCAGAACGACCCCGTCTCCGCCAAATCGCACATCCAGGATGCCCTGCGCATCTATTCCTCCACCAACAACCCCGTCATCAAGCGCCAGCCCGTCGCCCGTCTCTACTGCGACCTGGCAGACACATACCCGATCGGCCATGACTCCGTGGCGATCAATATCCAGCTTGCCAAGGAGGCCTGCATCGTCCCGATGGACTCGCTGCGCGTCAATTATTGCATGGCCAAGCTGGCCGCCTACCAGAAGGATCTCGAAGGCTATCGGCGCTATCGCGACCGCTGCCTGGCGGATCCGCACCTGGCGGACATCAGCGTGACCGCGGAGCGCCTGTTCCGCAACATCGACGCCATCGTCTTCGAGCGCGATCCTTCCCGGATCGACGTGTCGGGCATGTCCAGCCGTCTGCGCGAAGTCAAATATGTCGCCAACATCGCCGAGCGCTATGATTTCAAGGACGAGGCCTTCTCGCTGGAGAAGCAGCTGGTGGCTTTCGAGGAGAGCACGCTCTCGCGGCTCAACGTCTCCAAGGTCGCGGAGCTGGATGCCCGCCTGGCCGACCTGCACATGCTGGGGGGCCAGGACAAGAAAACCGAAGGGAAGTCCGGCACCGTCATCTGGATTGTCGGTGCGGTCGCGCTGCTCCTGCTGGCCGCGCTCATCTTCCTGTATCTGCGGATCCGGCGCCTGGCGCGGACCAACAGCCGTTTGCGCGAGGTCAACGAAAAGGTCCGCCTGGCGGACGCCGCCAAGACGCGTTTCGTGCAGAACATGAGCCACGAAGTGCGTACGCCGCTCAATGCCATCGTGGGCTTCTCCCAGCTGCTCGCTTTGCCTGACGGCTCCTTCTCGCCGGAAGAGAAGGATGAATTCGCCGGCCACATCATCAACAACACCAAGATGCTGACGATGCTGCTGGACGATATCCTGAACGTCTCCGCCATGGATTCCGGCAACTACCGCATCAGCTACGAAGACGGCGAGGTGCACTTCATCGCGCAGGCCGCGATCAGCAGCACCGAGCACCGCCTGCAGCCGGGCGTGCGGATGTACTACGAGCCGGAGTCGGCGGAGCCGTATCACTTCCGGACCGATCCGCGCCGTGTGCAGCAGGTCCTGATCAACCTGCTGACCAACTCCTGCAAGCACACCCCGGAAGGGGAGATCAAGCTGTCCAGCTCGCTGACGGCCCGTCCCGGCTACGTGACGTACGCCGTCACGGACACGGGATCCGGCGTCCCCGCCTCGGAGGCCGAAAAGATTTTCGACCGCTTTACCAAACTGAACGACTTCGTGCAGGGCACGGGGTTGGGCCTGAGCATCTGCCGCGACATCGCGGAGCGGATGCAGGCACGTGTGTACCTGGATACCTCCTATACGGGCGCGAAAGGGGCCCGCTTCGTCTTCGAAGTCCCCGTGGCGCCGGTGGAGGAGCTTCCCGGCCAGATGAGAAACAATACAGAAACAAAAGAATAGTGATTGAGATATGACACCTTTTTACGCGCAAGACCACGATTATTCGAAGTACAATGTACTCGCTGTGGATGACATTCCCTTGAACCTTCTTTTGGTCCAGAAAATGCTGTCCAAGTTCAATTTTCAGTTCCGCACAGCTGCCAACGGGCAGCAGGCACTGGACGCCGTGGCCGCTCAGAAGCCGGATCTGATCCTGTTGGACTTGATGATGCCTGGCATCGACGGGTTTGAAGTGATCCGTCGGCTGCGTGAGAATCCGTCGACTTCGGACGTGCAGATCGTCATCCTGTCGGCGCTCAACTCCAATGAAGATGTCGTGAAGGGATTCAACGTCGGAGCCAACGACTTCATCATGAAGCCGATCATCATGGAGAAACTTCTTTCCTGTGTGGTGACGCAGCTTCAGCTTGTCGAAGCCAAGGGAGCCAAGTAATCAGTCGAAGAACTTCCCGTCGCCGTCGGCGTCGAGCGTCTGCGCCAGCTTCTCGATATTGAGGCTGCGCGCGGAAGCGTCCACGATTTCCTTATAGATACCCCCAGCGCGGTAGACCTCGTCCGGGTCGCCGCTTTGCTCGACGCGTCCCTGCCGGAGCGCGTAGATGACGTCGCTGTCGATGATCTGGGAGATGGAGTGCGAGATCATGATGACCGTGCGGTTCTTCTTGATCTCGTCGATGCTGGCCTTGATCTGCTCGGTCGCGATGGCGTCCAGCGAGGCGGTCGGCTCGTCCAGGAAGATGATGGGCGGGTTCTTGAGGAACATCCGCGCGATGGCGATGCGCTGCTGCTGGCCGCCGGACAGGTCCGCGGCCTTGTTCTGGAAGCCCTTGGGAAGGGCGATGATCTGGTCGTAGATATATGCCTTGCGGGCGGCCTCCTCCACCTCTTCGAAGGTGGCGTCGGGCCGGCCGTAGCGGATGTTTTCTTCGATGGTGCCGTCGAAGATGTGGTTCTTCTGCAGGACCAGGCCGATGTTCTCGCGCAGGTAGTGCGTGTCCCATTCGCGCAGGTCCACGCCGTCGAGCCTGATGCTGCCGCTGTCCGGCTCGTAGAACTTGTCCAGCAGGTTGACGATGGTGGACTTGCCGGCGCCGCTCAGGCCCACCAGGGCCGTGATGCGGCCGCTGCGGACGGTCATGTTGATGTCGTGCAGGGCCTTGTTGCCGTTGGGGTAGGTGAAGTCCACGTGGGAGAGCTCGAAATTGCCTTCGACCCGTTCGGGGCGGTATCCGCCGCTGGGCTCGACCTCCTCTTCGGAGCCGAGGATGTCGAAGAAGCCCTCGGCGTAGACGAGCGCGTCGTTCATGTCGTCGAAGATGCGCTGCAGCTGGGTGATCGGGGCTGTGACGTTGCTGAACAACATCACGTGGTACATGATCTTGCCGATCGTCATCCCGGGATAGTCGACCAGCACGAGGTAGGCCGTCAGGATGATGATGAGCACGGTGCCCACCTGCCGGACCGAGCTCTTGACCGCATCGTAGTAGAAGGAGGTGCGGCGGACGTTCATCTGGTTGTCCGTGAACTTGGTCTGCAGGTCCCACTGCTTGGCGCTCTCGATCTGCTCGCGGTTGAAGGACTTGATGACGTTGATGCTCTCGATGATGCTCATCACGCCGTGGCTCTTCATCTCGCGGTAGTCGCGCATGTTGCGGCGCCAGCCCTTGAGCTTGCGCGCCTGGCGCACCGTGATCCAGAAGTAGACGGGCACGATCAGCAGGGCGGTGAGGCCCACGTAGACGTTGGCGGCGAACATCAGGACGAGCGCGAGCACGGAACTCGTGAAGAGCGGCAGCAGGTCGATGAAGAAGTTCTGCACCGTGCGCGAGAGGCTGCTCACGCC
>LUZH01000012.1 GCA_001602885.1 Bacteroidales bacterium Bact_16
TCGTCCCAGCTCAGGTCCACGTCGAACTCGCCGGCCTCCGGGAACACGGCCACGGAAGCGGCGGAGGTCTGGATGCGGCCCTGCGTCTCGGTCTGCGGCACGCGCTGCACGCGGTGCACGCCGGACTCGTATTTCATCACGCCATAGACGCCGTCGTTGCCGGAAAGCTTGAAGACGATCTGCTTGAAGCCGCCGGACGTGCCGGGGGCCTGGTCGGTGACCTCGAGCTTCCAGCCGCGGCGCTCCGCGAAATGCTGGTACATGCGGAAGAGGTCGCCGGCGAAGATCGCCGCCTCGTCGCCGCCGGTGCCGCCGCGGATTTCGACCATCGCGTTCTTGCCGTCGTCGGGATCGGCCGGGATGAGCAGGAGGCGGATCTGCTGCTCCATCTCGGGGATCTTGGGCTCGATCTCGGAGACTTCCATGCGGGCCATCTCCCGGAGCTCCTCGTCCTTCTCGTTGACGAGGATGTCCTTGGCGGCCGCGAGGTCTTCCATCATTTTCTTGTATTCCTTGCCGGCACGGATGATCGGCTCCAGCTCTTTGTAATCCTTGTTGAGCTGGACGTATTTCTTCATGTCCGCCATCGCCTCGGGGCTGGCGAGCTGCTCCTGCAGGGAGGTGAACTTGCCCTCCAGGGACAGGACTTTGTCGAGTAAGGTATTGTTGTCTGCCATAAGTATCAGATTTTCTTGAGGTAGCAGCGACGGCGCATGAACGGTTCGTGCTCGTAGCTGTTCCAGATGTTGACGGCGCTGTTGGTCTCGATCTGCGGGTTGGAGATCGCCCAGCGGTTGCCGATCTTGAGGGCCTTGTCGGCCATCGCTTCATAGTAGACGGCCGAGACGCCCTTGTTCTGCCACTCGGGCGCGGCGCCGTTGACCATCAGGTCGGTGACTTCGAAGTCGTGCATCGCCCGCCAGAGGTGCCACCAGCCGAACGGGAACAGGCGGCCTTTGGCCTTCTGGAGCGCCCGGGAGATGGTCGGGAAGGAAATGCCGAAGGCGACGATGTCGTCGTGCTCGTCGAGCAGCAGGCAGCTCGCCTTGTCGTTGATGTAGGGCATCACGGACGCGGCCTCCTCCTCGATCTCCTCCTCCGTCAGGGGGATGAAGTTGGTCACCGTCTCCGCGAAGCTGTCGTTGTAGACCTGGAAGAACTTGCGGACGCGCTCCTTGTCCTTCTTGAGCTCGGAGAGGCTGCCGAAGTGGAGGTTGTAGCGCTCCTGCACCAGCTTGGACACGCGGCGGGCCTTGTCGGGGACGCCGTGGTTGGCCACCATCTTGTACTGGATCCAGTCGCATTCCTTCTCGTAGCCGAGCTCGGTGACGAAGTCGTTGTAGTACGGGAAGTTGTAGAGGCAGTTGAAGGGCGGGATATTGTGGTAGCCCTCCACCAGCATGCCCTGCTTGCCGAAGGTGTTGTAGTAGAGCGGGCCGTGGATCTCGTCCATCCCCTGCTCCTTCGCCCAGGCCTCGGCCGTGCCGATCAGCAGGCGCGCGACCTCGATGTCCTTGATGCAGTCGAACCAGCCGAAACGGGCGCGGCGCTTGCCGTAGCGCTCGTTGTAGCGGGGGTTGACCATCGCGCTGATGCGCCCGACGACACGGTCGCCGTCGAAGACGAGCCAGAGCTTGTGGGAGCAGTATTTGAGCGGCGCCACCGCGGTCAGCGACTTGACCTGGTCGCTGTGCAGGGCGGGCACATACTGCGCACAGTCCTTGTACAGCTCGTCCGGGAAACGGACGAACTGCATCAGCTCCTTGCGGGTCTGGACTTCACGGATCTGGTAATCGGGCATATCGGGGTTGAATATGGAATGCAAAGATAGTTAAAATTCTGAGATCCTTCGCTACGCTCAGGACGACAGGGGCTAAAGCCCCTTCGCTTTGGCTTCGTCCCAGATGGCGTCCATCTCGGCGAGGGTCAGGTCGGCGAGCTTGCGGCCCTTCTTGAGGGTCTGCTCCTCCAGGTAGTTGAAGCGGCGGCGGAACTTGCTGCAGCTGCCGCTCAGCGCCGCCTCGGGGTCCACCCCGTAGAGGCGCGCGGCGTTGATGACCGCGAAGAGCAGGTCGCCGAATTCTTCCTCCATGTGGCGCGGGTCCTGCTCATGGCAGGCCTCGCCCACTTCGCCCAGCTCCTCGCTCACCTTCTCCCACACGTCCTCCTTCTGCTCCCAGTCGAAACCGCATCCGCGGGCCTTCTCCTGCATCGAAAGGGCCTTGAGCAGGGCCGGCATCGCGTCGGGGATGCCGGACAGGACGGTCTTGTTGCCGTCCTTCTCCTTGGCCTTGACGAGCTCCCAGGTGTCGGCGATCTCCTTGGCGGAGATCGGCTTGCCGGCGTCCGGGCCGAAGACGTGGGGATGGCGGAAGACCATCTTGTCCACGACCTTGTCCAGGCTGTCCGCGATGTCGAAGCTTCCCTCCTCCTGCGCGATCCGGGCATAGAAGACCAGATGATAGAGCAGGTCGCCGATCTCCTTGGCCGTGCCGGGGCGGTCGCCCTTGAGGATGGCGTCGCTGAGCTCATACACTTCTTCTTCCGTCATCGGGCGGATGGTCTCCATCGTCTGGGCGGCGTTCCAGGGACACTTCTCGCGCAGGGCGTCCATCGTGTCGAGCAGCCGGCCGAAGGCTGCGAGTTTTTCTTCTTTGGTGTGCATTGATAATTTGCTATATTTGCGCTGCAAAAATAACAATAATTATCAAGATGAAGCCCGTGAACTTCGTTTCCGCCGACGAGGCGGTCAGTCACATCCCCTCCCATTGCCATGTGCACCTGAGCAGTGTCGCCAGCGTCCCCCACATCCTGATCCAGGCCTTGTGCCGGCGCGCCGACGCGGGCGATGTCACCGACCTCCATTTCCACCATTTCCACACGGAAGGGCCGGCTCCCTACAGCGAGCCGCGCTACGAGGGGATCTTCTTCGAGCAGGGCTTCTTCGTCGGTCCCAACGTCCGCAAGAACGTCAACGCCGGCTATGCCGACTACCTCCCCGTGCACCTGGGCGAGAGCCAGAAGCTCTACCGCGACGGCTACATCAAGCTGGGCGCCGCCCTGGTCAACGTCTCCCTGCCCGACGAGCAGGGACGCGTGAGCCTCGGCACCTCGGTGGACTGCTCCGTGGCGGCCATCGAGACCGCCGACCTCGTGATCGGCGTGGTCAACCCCAACGTCCCCTTCGCCTACGGCGACCTCATCCCGCTGGACAAATTCGACTACCTCGTGCAGGACGACGCGCCGCTCGTGACGGCCGCCTTCGCCGAGCCCACGCCCACCGAGGTGCTCATCGGCAAGAACTGCGCGGCCCTCGTCGAGGACGGCGACTGCATCCAGATGGGCATCGGCGCCCTGCCGAACGCCCTGGCGGCGCAGCTCGGCGGCCACAAGCACCTGGGCCTCCATACGGAGATGTTCGCCGACGGCCTGCTCCGCCTGATCAAGGCGGGCGTGATCGACGGCAGCAACAAGCGCATCGACACGGGCAAGGTGGTGGCCTCCTTCCTGCTCGGCTCGCAGGAAGTTTATTCCTTCATCGACCACAATCCCGACGTGCTGATGCGCGACATCAAGTACGTCAACGACCCCTATATGATCCGCCAGAATCCCGGCATGAAGGCCATCAACTCCGCCGTGGAGGGCAAGAGCATCACGGCCTTCGCCTCCCGCACGGTCAAGGGCAAGAACAAGATCGTGGCGGAGCTCAATGCGGGCGCCGGCGTGGTCACGCCCCGCGCGGACGCGCACTGGATCGTGACCGAGTACGGCGCCGTGGACCTCTACGGCAAGAGCCTGCAGGAGCGCGCCAAGCTGCTGATCGGCATCGCGCACCCGGACGACCGGGAAATGCTCGACCGCCAGGCCTTCGAGCGCTTCGGCCCGCACTGGCACAACTTCACGATCTAGAACGACATTCTAAAGCCTGCGAGGAACTGTCGGCCACGAAGGTGGTTGACAACGGAAACGGTGCGATAGGCATCGATGGTCTCCCGACGGTATTCCCTGATATCAAGGACATTGTCGCATTCAAGGTAGACCGTCCCCTTGGGAAGACGCCAGGAGGCAGTAGCTTTAAGGAGGGGTTTGTTGAACACCGTGACTCCCGGGATGCGTTCGCGCCGGAAGTATCCGTCAAGGTCAAAGCGGAGTTTTTGGAATGGTGAGATACGCATCGAGCCTTCTCCGGAAAGGATATGGCTGGTGACGTCGGCACCGCCATGTTCCGTGACCTGCCGGATATACTCCACTTTGAACCGGACGCTGAACCAGTCGACGGGCGCCGAGCTGATTTCGCCCCCGGTCGTGAAACGGCGCGTGGTATAGTGGACCAGAACCCGCTGGAGGTATTCGTCCATTTCACTCACATCATAGCCGGCCGAGCCCTCGAGCATCAAGGCCTTCCCCCCGAAGTACTTGCGTATGCTCCCGTCCACGTTGTACATAGCCGTAGCGTTCTGCTGCGGCACATACCCGACAACCGTCATGTCCGGGAGGTATTTGCTGGAAGCGGTCTTGCTGCGGACAATCCGGCCATAGCCGCCGCTGAGGTCGACGAACAGCATCCTGACAGGATCGGAGTAGCGGATCGCGGCCATGGCCGTGACGCGGTCGCTCCGGCTCAGGCTGTCCGGACGGGAAAGTGACCGGTAGTTGCGCATTACCACGGCATCGAGAAGGCTTTCGGGCGAAGAGCGTTGGATGCTGTAGCTCGCGCCGGCACTGGCGGTAAGATTGGCCGTAGGGGTATACCGGAGAGAGACGGAAGGCGAGACGGAGGGATAGGCCGCACCGTCTTTCCCACGAATCTGCAGGATATGGAGCGTGGCCGGAAGCGATACGGTCAACCTGACATTGCGGAAGGCAATGACGTCGCGAAGCGACAGCGACGGGCGGACCGAGAAGACGGAAAGGTGATCCTGAAGCGGGCCGGAAACCTCCTCGTCCAGATCACTGATGTCGGAGGACGAAGAGAGGGTGGCTTTGCGGTCCAAATAGTCAAGATCGATGCCGGCGCTGGCAGAGAAGCTATGCCGTCCGGCCGCAATACTCCAGGAGGCACCCTGGCTGGAAGTGAAGTCGTTCTGCAGATAGGACTGGTCGAACGTACGTCCTCCCGTGAGGTAGGTGCCTGCGTGCATGTTCCGGATATAGGTCGCCACGCTGGTGATGTTGACGGCGCTTTTGCCGCGGCGGAGCGTCAGCCGCAGGTTGTTGTCGGCTTTGAAGGACGGCAGGTCGTACCGCTGTTCGTAGTTGTCGCGCCCCGTGCCGTCGGAAAGGTCGCTGCGCAGTTGTCCGGAAAGGGAAAAGGATTCGGAGAGATACCTGTCGGGACCATTGTCCTCGTAGGTAGCCTGCCCTTGGAAATAGTATTTACGGTCTGTCAACGACTTGCGGTCTTCGATAGCCAGAGAGGTACCATCGTCGAAGCTGACCGTCTCCAAAGAGAACGCCTGCTCCGCGTACTTCTCCGCCGCCGCGTTGAAAGAAAGGCGGAGCTTGCCATTCTCGCCGGTTTTGGCGAGATGGTTGAAGGTGGCGATACCGGAAAGGTTGTCGTACCAGTATTCCCGTGGAATGGGGAGGCTGGAGAAAGATGGGTTGAGCGCGGAAGAGAACTGGCTGTCGATTTCGTTGGTTACGAGGAATACTCTTGTCCCTTCACCGACACCCGGCTGCTCACGGAGCTCCTGCGTAATTTCCTTCCCTAGATTGTTGCCTTTGACAAGATAGAGGCCCTGGCTGGTCTTCCCGAAACGGGAGAACATCGCCTTGGCATCGAACAGCGGGAAAGGCGGGAGACCGAGAAGGGCATCGCCGGTAAACACCCAGGAGCCGCGGGCGCTTTCCTTGAGAATGATGTTGACGGCGCTCTTCTCGGACGGGTCAATCTCCCGCAGGGCATTGATCGGCTGATGGTTGCGATACACGTCTATGCGGGCGATATCGCTGGCTTTGAGGTTCTTGGTGACGACGCCGTATTTGCCGCCCATCAGGTCAAGGCCCTCGACGTAGAATCTGTTGATGGCTTCGCCGTCATACTGGATGGTTCCCTGCTCGTTGGTGGCGAGTCCGGGAATTTTGTTGATCAGTTCGTCCAGGACCTGTTCGGTCCCGTCGGCGAACGCGTGAACATAGAAAGAAAGCGTATCCCCCTTCTGCGTGATCGAATTCGATTTGACTGCGGCGGAGCTTAATTGCAGCGCCTGTTCCTTCAGTTCAATGACGAAGCCGGAAGTATTTCCGTCTGTCGCTATGCTCACCGGGGCATACCCCATCATCGAGATTTTAAGGACATCTACACTTCCCTCGTCCTGGATCCGCAGCGAGAACTGGCCGTCGGCTCCGCTGTATGCGAAGCCCTTCTGGACATTGTCTGCATACGCGAGGACAAATGCTCCCGCCAGCGGCTCCTTGCTTTTCTGGTCCCTGACCACACCAGTGATGTGATACGCGGCCCAGGCATCGCAGAGAGTCAAGCCCCACAGGAGCAAAGCCAGCAGGAAAACTCTATTTATCCTTCCAATAGTCACGGGAAATGAGGGGGATGTATTTCATCCGGGCAGAGATATCCGTACCGTTTGCCGTACGGACCCCCGTCAGTTCGGACACATAACTGAAATCCGTCATCAGCCGGTAGTTCATCTGTTCCGTCTCTTTCATCGGCAGGACGTAATGTTTCGTAGCACCCCGCTGATATGCCGTACGGGAAAAACGGGAATCGATGAAATCAATCCGGTCCTGGCGGTCCAGCTTATCCGTCCAGACCAGCTGGAAACTGAAAAGGCTCTCGCTGTCTTCAGCAGCAACAATCAAGCCCGGCGCGCCCCAGAGCATCCAGGGCCCGATGGGCAGTGGGATATCTTCCGTGTACCAGACAATCCAGGTCCGGCCCAGATACCGGGCCGTGGCCTTCTTGCAGGAATAGCCTTTGATGGTGCGCGTCTCGTCGACAAGCGCCCAGGCAGGGGCGTTCATCTCATACGTGCCGCGGATTGATATGGTCGCCTGCCTGTAACACTGCGTGATCTCATTCTTCTTGAAATCGACAATCGTCACATCTCCCAGCCGGGGACGGGGCAGGGATGTAATCTTCTGATATTCTTTCTGATTCTTGGTTTTCCCGTTCTCATCAAAGGCCAGAAGCCGCAGGGAATCCCTTTCGAACATGAATTGATCATAGAAAGCCGAACGTCCGTCGGTATAGTCCAGCCGCATGTTCAGGTACTGGGTCGGGGGCGCCTTCGGCTCCCTCTTCATCAAGAAATGATAACCGCACTGGATACCTTTTTGACGATCATTATTTATCTGGCTTTTAACGACTACCGGTGTCAGAAACAAAAACACCAGTTGAACACAAAAGAACTTTGCAAATCCAGTCATAATCTAAACCTTAATCGCAGAAGAAACTCTCAAGAAAGAAACGAGCGCTCTTCATCACCCCGCTTTTCATTAGTTTAAAACATCGAGCCCTATACCAGAAGGCACGTCGTCTTTCAAGTCAAATATATAATTATTTTAAGATTACAGCAAATCAGAATGGGCAAGCGCCTGCATAAGCAGACGCTTGTCTCAAGAAAGATCATCTACTAAAGATGACCACCTAATTCGCAGTGCCAGAAATCGTACCAATCAGCCCACTCCAGAGCTTCCCAATCCTCCATTTCGTAGTCGCAGATTACATATTCTACAACTCCGCATGACGTGATAAATCCGTAGCAATGCTCTGTAGGTTGAGCGTTGAGTTTCGACGAGCCGACAAGAAGCAGAATAGCCGCGGCCGCAAGAGCAAGTGTTTTTTTCATTGGTTTGTGTGTTTAAATGGTTAAATAAAATGCAGAAGCCCAATGACTTCCGCATCAAATATAGGAACAATTTCGATTCTGACAAATATTTATCAAAAAGATATTCTGCCGCTATTACGGTCACGGGAATCAGGCGATGCATACAAAAAAGGACTGCCGCCCGGTCGGGCGGCAGTCCTTCGTCTATGCGGATCCTGCTATCTGAAGCTGGAGACGGAAGAGGCGCGGGAGACTTCCTTGTGCTGGAAGCGCAGCCGGTCGTTGGCGCGGTATTCCAGTCTGGAGGCGCCGGAGAGCGTCACGCCAAGCGTATCGCTGACGTCGACCCGGGCCCGGGAGGCACCGCTCAGGCTGACTGACGCCGTGGTGGTGGGAGCCTCGTCGGTGTAGATCTGGGAAGAGCCGGAGGCCCTGCCGACCAGGTTGCCGATCTGTCCCTTCTGGCTATAGTGGGAGGCGCCGCTGGCCTGCACTTCCAGCTTGTCGATGCGGCCGTCGAGGTTGACGTTGGAAGCGCCGCTCAGCATGATCTCCGCATCCTTGGCGTTGGTGGCAAGGCGGATCTTGCTGCTGCCGGAAGCCTTGACGTCGAGTCTGTCGAACGAGCCGGAGATGCGGAAGCTGCAGGCGCCGCTGCATCCCACGGATGCACTCTGGGTGCGGATGGTCAGGCCCTCGACGGAGCAGGCGCCGGAGAGGGTCGCCGAGAAGGACCTGCGGGGCGCGAACTCGCTTTCGGTCCGAAGGTTGGAGGCGCCGGACATCCGCAGACCGGTCAGGTCAGGCATCGAGACGCTGGCGTTGAGCCGGAAGCGGCCGCTGTCCAGCCGGTGGCGGACATCGCGGGGAAGCTCGTTGAGACCCAGGACCAGGCAGTTGCCGCGGACCTCAACGATCAGGTAAGGCACCAGGAAATCAGGCACGTCCAGGGTGACGGAATAGCGGTCGGAACGGGTGAGGTCGACATGGTAGGTATGGGAGATGGCCAGCTCGTTGAAGCCGGACAGGTTGTACTCCTTGGTCACGGACTGGGCCGGATCGGGCATGTTGGCCTCGTGGGCGGAGATGGTCAGGGCGGCAGCGAAAGCCGCGATGAAGATGGCGATGAAGCGTTTCATTTCGGTAGATTGTTTTTACATTAATACTTTCCATTGACTTCCCGCGCGAGGGCAAGCAGCCCGGCGTAGTAGGTCTTGATCATTCTGGCCCTTTTCTCGGGAGAGTACTCTTCGGGCAGCTGGTCGAAGAAAGGGGTTTCTTCTTCCGTGATGCTCTGGATAGTCGCATCGCGGTCGGAGCAGTTGCCGGCGGGGACTTCCCTGTAGAGCCGGGAGACTTCGCCCATATAGGCGAGATAGATGGCTTCCGGGTCGTTTCCGACGTTGCGGAACGGATCGCCGGGGCGGATCAGCAGGACGGCTGCGGCCAGGGCGGCGCAGGCGAGCGCCGGGATCCACAGCGCGCGGGAGATCCGGAAGGAGCGGCGGGCCGGCTTCTGCGGGGCCTCCTGCGGCAGCCGCGTGGCTGCGAGCCGGGCCTGGAACCGCTGCTCGTGGCCCTCGGCGGGCGTCGCCGTGTCGAATTCGGCCGCGTGGTCGCGGAGATATTTTTCAAGTTCGTTCATATCTGGTTCAATAAAACTGTCAATCTGTTTCTTCCGCGGGCGAACAGCGAGCGGAGCGTCGTCTCCTTCTGGCCGGTCATCCCGGCGATCTCGCGATAGTCCAGCCCTTCAATCAGGACGAGGTTCAGCACCAGCCGGTAGGGCTCGGGCAGCTGCTCCATCGCGGCGCGGATCTGCATCACGTCGGGGACGGGGCCCCGGAGCTGCTCCTCGGCCGGCTCCTCCATCCTCTCCCGCGCATAGTCTTCGAGGAAGGCTTCCCGCCGCTGGCGCTTGCGCAGCCGGTCGATGGAGGCGCGGATGCAGGTGCGGGCCAACCAGGCGGACACCTGCGCTTCGGAGCCGAACTTCCCGTCGGTCGAGACGAACTTCAGGATCGTGTCCTGCATCACTTCTTCCGCTTCGTCGGAATCTCTCAGGATCCGAAGGCTGATGTTGTACAGCCGCTGGTGATGCTTCCCATAGAATTCCGTTATCTCCTGTCGTGTCATCTCTTTCAGGTCGTTTCTGTCTTTATAACGCAAAAACACCCGGTTTGTTGCAGTACCGGGTGAATTATTTTTCGAAAAAGGAGAAATGGACGCGGCCGTAGGTCTTCTCTTTCTTGAAGAGCGGGTGGTCCTTGAAGCTGTATTCGTCGCCGTGCTCGAGGATGAAATAGCATCCCGGATGGAGCAGGTCCCGGGACAGGACCTTGTCGGGGATGGTGTCCAGCCCTTCCAGCGCATAGGGCGGATCGGCGAAGATGATGTCGAACTTCTCGTGGCAGATGGGGAGGAAATCGAAGACGTTGGCGTGGACGGCCGTGACGGCGTCCAGGCCCAGCCGTGCGGCTTCGCGGCGGATGAAGGCGGCGTGGTCGCGGTTCATCTCGATGCTGTACACGCGGCGCGCGCCGCGCGAAGCGAATTCGTAGGCGACGGCGCCGGTGCCGCCGAAAAGGTCGAGCACCTGGAGGTCTTCGAACTCGTATTCGTTGCCCAGGATGTTGAAAAGCCCCTCACGGGCGAAATCCGTGGTGGGGCGGGCGCCATAGCCCATCGGGGGAAGGATGGGCTTGCCCTTGAGACGGCCGCCGATGATCCTCATAGCTTGACGACGGCCTTGAAATAGCGGTACAGCGACATCTCGTCTTCCGCATCCAGGCCGTTGCGCCAGCAGATCGTGGAGATCTCCGGATTGAGCTGGAGCGACTTGAGGGTGAGGAAGATGTAATACTCGGCGGTGGTGAAGTCCTGGGCGGGGAAACTGTTGGCGAGCAGCAGGTTCTTGCCCTGGGCGACCGCCAGGAAGAGCCGGTCTCCGGAGAGGCTGCAGAGGATCTTGTTGTATTCGGGGCACTCGGGCAGGCGGGTCAGCAGCCGGTAGATCTCCGGCACCCCGTCAACAACGGCGCTGTCCCCGTCTGTGGTATAGACGAGGACAGCGTCATATTGCGGAAGGTCGAGGTGTCCGACGGTGTCGCCCTCCTTCAAATCCGCTACTTCGGCAAGCGCTTCACGCGCCGTCGCAGGGTTGAAAAAATGGGAGGGGACGAGGGTGAACACTACTCCCAGTTGCCTGCGTTGTTGTTCGGGGCGGTGACGGAACCGACCTGCAGACCTTCGTAGCGGTTGAGGTCACGCTGCTCGGCATCGAGGTTGATGCGGAGCTGGTTGTTCATGCCCTTGAGGAGGAGACGGTACGGCATACGGGCCTCGAAGAGGGGAACGGGCACGCCGGACACCATCTTGACGGCGGACTCGATCTGGACGGGCTCCTTGCCGGAGAACGGGATATACTTCAGGGAGTCGATGCAGAAGTCTGCACGGTCGCGGAAGAGGGTATCGCGCACAGGAACCTTCGTGACGGTGGAGAACACGACGTTCTTGCCGGCCTCGTAGGCCTCCTGGAGCTTGGCGGTGAGCTGGTCCGCCTTGAGGTTGCGGTTGGCCTTCTTGATGGCCTCGGTGTTGGCGACGGCGAGGGAGTCGTCCATGGAACCGATCTGCATCACGATCTCCATCTGACCGTTCTCATAGAACTGCTTGAGGGAGTCGATGGAAGAATTGAACTTGCCGTTGACGGATTTGTAGGCAACCTCCAGGGTGCGGATGTCCTTGAGCCGCTGCACAGCGACCTCCTTGCGGATCTCCTTCTCCTTGTTGAACTTGACAGGAGACATGATGTTGCTATACAGCCAGAAGATCAAGCCGCCGATAGCGACGAGCAGGAGAACTTGCGCGACAATTTTAGTTACTTTGTTCATTTTATGGGTTAAATTTATTTGATATCCAAAGTCCCACAAAGTTACTAATTTGATTTATCAAATGCAATATTCTTATTAAATTTGCAAAGTTTTTTTGGACACATGCAAGCACTCGCATCGGCTGATATTCTGCGCCTGGAGGCCCTTTTCGCGAAGGCGGAACGCGCCTGCATCGTCGTGCACACGCATCCCGACGGCGACGCCATCGGAAGCGGCGTGGCGCTGCTCTCCTATCTGCGGCAGTGCCGCGGCGCCGCAGCCACGCTGCTGCTGCCCGACAGCGCGCCCGGCTCGCTGGAATTCCTCATCCCGGAGGAGGGCGTCATCGACGCCGCCCGCAACCCGCAGGGGGCGGAGGCGGCCCTCGCAGCCTGCGACCTGCTGGTCTGCCTGGACATGAACGGCCTCGGCCGTGCGGAGGCGCTGACGGCGCCGCTGTGCGCCTGCACTGCGCCCAAAATCCTGATCGACCATCACCTCAACCCGGAGCGTGCGTCCTTCGACCTGGTCTTCAGCGAGACGGAGATCTCCTCCGCGAGCGAACTGCTCTACCGGCTGCTGCTCGCCCTGCCCGGGGTCGGCGCCGCGGAGCGGCTCCCCCTGGCGGTGCTCACGCCCCTGATGGCCGGCATGACCACGGACACGAACAATTTCAGCAACTCCGTCTGGCCGTCCACCCTGCAGATGGCGTCCGAACTGCTGGCGGCCGGCGTGGACCGGGACGCGCTCCTGGACCAGCTCTACCACCGCTATCGGGAGAGCCGCATGCGCGCGATGGGCGCCTTCCTCCATGAGCGGATGACCATCACGCCCGACGGCGTGGCCTACGCCGTGCTGGACCGCGCGTTCCTGCGCCGCTACGACATCCAGGACGGGGAGACGGAAGGCTTCGTCAATCTCCCGCTCGGCATCGACGGCGTGCGGCTGAGCCTCTTCCTGAAAGAGGACGACGGCCACTTCCGCGTCTCGATCCGTTCCAAGGCGGGCGTGTCGGCGAACCGGCTGGCCGCCGAGGCCTTCCACGGCGGCGGTCATCCCTGCGCCGCGGGCGGCAAACTCTACTTCCCTGCAGACATTCCCGGCCCCGAAGCGGCGGGACAATACATAGCAACCGTGACGGCACGATTTATGCGGAATCAAGGGCCGTCCCAAAGTGAATGATATGAAGAAGACACTCCTATACCTGAGCCTCGCGGCCCTGCTCCTGAGCGCCTGCGCCAAAGACCCCAAGACCGGCGCGAGCGAATCCGCCAAACGTTTCCTGGACGCCTGGGTCCATGTGAACCACCCCGACGCCACCCTGACGCCCCTCGGCGCCTATGTCCTCGAGGAGACGCCCGGCACGGGCGCGGCCGCCGGATCGTACGACGAGAATCCTTACGTGCGCGTCCACTTCACGATCCGCTCCCTGTCCGGCGCCGTGTCCGTGACGACCGACGAGCGGCTCAGCAGGCAGATCGGCTCCTATGAGCCGCAGGGCTTCTACGGACCGGCCATCTGGAACCGCAAGGACCACGCGCTGCCGGCCGGCATCGAAGAGACGGTCGCCTCGCTCCGCGTCGGCGGTTCCCGCACCGTCGTCATCCCCGGCTGGCTGATGGGGGCGGACAGCCAGACCGGCCTGCCGATCCTCTACGACACGGCGCAGGAATACCTGGACAACGTCTCGGGCGGCACCCCCGCCATCTATGACATCCGCCTGGAGGACGTCATCAAGGATCTCGACAAATGGGAGACCGACTCGCTGGCCCGCTACATGACGGCCACCTTCCCCGGCGTCGCCGCCGCGGACTCCCTCAAATACGGATTCTATTACCAGCGCCTGGCCGCTCCTTCCAGCGAGAAGGAATTCGCCAAGGACACGACCATCTATATCAACTACATCGGCCGCCGCCTGGACGGCGTGGTCTTCGACACCAACATCGCGGACACGGCCAAGTTCTACGGCATCTATTCCGCCTACCGGACCTATAAGCCGGCGGCGGTCAAATGGTACGGCGCGGACGGGAAGCATTCGGACATCCGGGTGACGTTCGCCGGCAGCGAGGCCGCCAGCGAGGTCGTGCCGGGCTTCTCCTTCGCCCTTGACCAAATGCGCCCGCATGAAACCGGGGCCGCCATCTTCTACTCGGCCTGGGGTTATGGCGAGAAGTCCAACGGCTCCGCCCTCCCCGCCTACACGCCGCTCCGCTTCGACCTCCAGATCGTAGACAAACCATAATCCCATGGCAGCGGGCAACGCGGCTCCGACCGAGCTCGGAACCAGGAAAATCAGCACGCTTCTGCGTCAGTACGCCGTCCCGGGCATCATCGCCCAGACGGCGGCTGCGCTTTACAATATGGTCGACAGCGCCTACATCGGCCATATCCCCGGCGTGGGTTCGTCCGCCATCACCGGCCTGGCCGTGACTTTCCCGCTGATGAACCTGTCCATCGCGATGGGCACGCTGGTCGGTGTGGGCGCGATGACGCTCATCTCCGTCCTGCTGGGCCAGCGCAACTACCAGGCGGCCCAGAAGGTGCTCTCCAACGTCCTCACGCTCAACGTCATCATCGGTCTCGTCTTCTCGGTCGTCACCCTGTCGTTCCTGAGTCCGATCCTGCGTTTCTTCGGTGCGAGCGACGTCACGCTCCCCTTCGCGCGTGACTATATGTCCATCATCCTGGCGGGAAACGCCTTCACGCACCTGTATTTCGGCTTCAACGGCCTGGTCCGGGCGTCGGGACACCCCCGCGTGGCCATGGGGCTGACCCTGTTCACGGTCATCAGCAACGCCATCCTCGACCCGATCTTCATCTTCGTCCTCGGGATGGGCATCCGCGGCGCGGCCATCGCGACCGTACTCTGCCAGGTGATGGCGCTTGTCTACACGCTCCGCTTCTTCTCCGACAAGTCGCGCCTGCTGCACTTCAGCAAGCCGCTCTTCCAGCTGGACTGGCACGTGGCGAAGCAGTCGCTCGCCATCGGCGTGGGCCCGTTCATGATGAACGCCGCCGCCTCGATGGTGGCCCTGTTCATCAACCAGCAGCTGGGCAAATACGGCGGCGACTTCGCGATCGGCGCCTACGGCATCGTCAACCGCCTGACGATGTTCTTCGTGATGATCAACATGGGCTTCAGCCAGGGTCTGCAGCCGATCGCCGGCTACAACTACGGCGCCCGCCAATATACCCGTGTCAAGGAAGTCTTCATCCTGACGGCCAAGTGGGAGGTGCTCATCACCACACTCTGCTTCCTGATGTCGGAGCTGATTCCGCACCTCGCCGTGCGCATCTTCACCAACGACCCGCAGATGATCGACTTCGCGGCCCGCGGCCTGCGGATCATGAACTGCGGCTTCGCCCTGGTGGGCTTCGGCATGGTCACGGGCAATTTCTTCCAGTGTTTGGGAATGGTGCGCAAGTCCATCTTCCTGTCCCTGTCGCGCCAGCTGCTCTTCCTGCTGCCGCTGATCTACACCCTGCCGCTCTGGCTGCAGGAGACGGGGGTCTGGGTCAGTTTCCCGATCTCCGATACGCTCAACGTCATCATTTCCGTCATCCTGATCGTCCGGCTGTTCCGCAAGTTCGACCGGCTCAAGGACGGCGAGAACCCTGATATCCTCGGCAGTGCCATTCAATCCTGACGCGTTATGGACAAGCACATCATCATCAACATCGGCCGCCAGTTCGGAGCGGGCGGCAAGGGCGTAGCCGACTTGCTCGGCGAGCGCCTGGGCATCCCGGTCTATGACAACGAGTTGCTGCAGAAGGCGGCGGAAGAGAGCGGTTTCAGCCCGGCCTTCTTCAAGAAAAGCGACGAGAAGCGGCACCTGTGGCGCTTCGGCGCCCTTTTCGGCCTGAGCCGTGCGAGCTCCTACGCGCCGTCGGCCATCGACGGCACGGAGCTGTTCAAGTTCCAGAGCCAGGCGATCCGCGACATCGCCCAGAAGGGCAGCGCCATCTTTGTGGGCCGCGCCTCCGACTATGTCCTGCGGGACATGGAGTGCCTGGACGTGTTCATCTGCGCCCCGATGGAGGCCCGCGTCAAGCGGGTGTGCGAGCGGACGGGAATGTCGGCCGAAGAGGCCGAGAAATTCATCGCCAGGAAGGAGAAGGCGCGCAGCGACTACTACAACTTCTTCACCTTCGGCAACTGGGGCGTGGCGTCAAACTATGACCTCTGCCTGGACTCCTCCCTGCTGGGTCTGGAAGGAGCGGCAGAGGTCATCATCGATTTCGGCCGCCGCGCGGGGCTGCTCTAGCCCTCCGCCCGGCACAGGCGGCTTACAGCGCCAGACCGAGATGCAGGCCGACCGACGGACCGATGGTCGGGCCGAAGAAAACGTTGGACTTGCCCCACAGGCGGATGGACAGGCCCGGCTGCCAGGAGAGATACCAGTTGAGTTCCCCCGCCTTCGGATTTCCGTCAATGACAGCCCCGTCCACTTTGTAGGCATAGGAGCCGCCGACCATCACGTCGCTGTACAAGGAAATGCGGCGCGTCCGGTCCAGGGGGATATAGTGGCGGTGATAGAGATAGAAATTCCACCGGTACTGATGGGCGGGATTGGCGTCGATATACTGCCAGCCATGCCCCACACCCAGGCCGAACACCTTGTTCGGGCTCGTCCGGATGCCGGCGGTCAGGTCCGCGGCCATGTAATAGAACATGCCGTTGGCCCGTACGCTGAATTCGGGTTTCCAGTACTTGCGCCCCTCGGCGGACAGGTGCGCCTTGACCTCCTCGAAATAATTCCCGGCCACGAAATTGGGCGTTTCGAAATTCAGCTTGTCGCCGACGACCGTGGACGTCGTGTCAGCCGTCTGGGCAAAAGCGGGAACCAGGATCATGAGCGCGGAAAGGATAGTGATCAGATGTTTCATAGTATTGTGGTTTTATTGTTTGTCGAACATGGAACGGAGGTCCGCCAGGGTGGCGCTGCCCTCCAGGTACAGGATGGTGATAACCCAGGCGGGGCCTTCCGGACGGGCCTGGTAGCAGAGGTAACGGTGGGTCTTCCCCCGCCCGGCGGGTTGGACCAGGGCGTAAGTGAGGAGGTCCCCGGTCATTTCCGTCTCGGCGGATATCGCCGCCTCTGCGTCGGCTTTCACCAACGCAGCCACTTCCAGGGCCGTTTTCTTGTCGACCTGGAACCGGACGCTGCGGTAGAAGTCAAGTTTGTAGGTGGTCATGCTGCTCCCGCGGACCTCCGTCCGGACCATGCGTTCGGAAGGGATGACCCGTCCCCGGAAGATGGCGTTGCTGTTCAAGCCCCGCTGGGCGAAGGCCGCTCCGGATGTCAGGAGCAGAGCCAACAGGAAAAGAAGTAATTTTTTCATCGCCGGAACATTTCTATGAGGTTTGTTTCGGCGGGCGATTCGCCCGCAAAAAAGTCCGCCAGCGAAGCGTCCACGGACGCCATGATCTGCTCGCTGTCGGTTGAAGTTTCTCCGTAAGCATAAAGGACGCACAGATCGCTTCCTGTCCCCTTGTTGCGGGAGACGATCCCGACGGACAGGAGGATGACGAGAGCGGCCGCGACGGCGGCCCAGGCATAGGCCAGGCGCGGCCGCACCTGGCGGTGCGTGCGCTGCCGGCCGATGGACAGGTAGCCCAGCACGCCCCGCAGTTCCTCGAATGCGGGATCGTCCGTCCTGGCGGCGTACCGGGCAAGCTTCCGCTCCTCTGCCGGGGTGGTCTCACCTTCCCAGTAGCGCTGCATCAAGGCTGTGTATTTCTCTTTATCTGTCATCTTTCAGTGCATTTCTAAGTGTTTTGCGGGCGCGGGAGAGCTGCATCCTCGCCGCGGCCGGCTCCATGCCGAGTTCCCGCGCTATGTCTTCCAGGGTCCGCCCGCCGTATTCTTTCTCCTCCAGGATGTATCGCTGCACCTCGGTCAGTTCCGACTCGATCTTGCGGTGCATGGCGGCGTAGGCCTCCTCCTTGTCGTCCGCGTCCGGCGGCGCTTCCGCGATATCCGCTTCCAGCGGGAACGGGTGCCGTCGTCTCCTTTCATTGAGGCTGGCGTTCCGGACCGTCCGGACCAGCAGGGCTGCGGCTTCCTGTTCGGACTGCAGCGGATACTGCTTCCGCCAGAGCCGCACGAAGCTTTCCTGCAGGACATCCTCGGCGCCGTCCGGATCGAGCAGCACGCGCACGGATATCCCCTTCAGCTTCTGCCGAAGCCTGACAAACGCGTCAGTCAGGAAATCATTCATCATTGCAGCTACCGTTGTCGTTTTTTGTGCCGTTCACTCTATATAACACGGCCGAAGGTGAAATGTAACAAAAAAAACAGAAACTGCCGCCCGAAAAGGGTGGCAGTTTCTATCGGATACAGGGAAAATGCCTGCTATTTCGCATCCATCGCCTGGCAGGCGGTGATCGCGATCATCTTGTAGACGTCGTCCACGGAGCAGCCGCGGCTCAGGTCGTTGACCGGACGGGCGATGCCCTGGAGGATGGGGCCGATGGCGTCGGCGTTGCCGAGGCGCTGGACCAGCTT
>LUZH01000013.1 GCA_001602885.1 Bacteroidales bacterium Bact_16
GACCGGGCGCAGGGCAAGCGCGCGCCCTACGGCTTCAAGATCAAGAAAGTCACGCTGCTGGGCAACCTCAACGAGTCGATGCTGACCGGATTCGCCATCGTGCTGAACTCCGACCGGCTCTCGCCCGAGTTCCGCGCCAGCCTGGTCAAGCTCCTCAAGGACCACAAGGGCAAGACGCCGCTCTCGCTCTTCCTGCACGACAAGGAGACGGGCTACAACCTCGAATTCTTCTCCAAGAAGTTCTCCGTGACCGTGTGCGAGCCCTTCATTTCGGCCCTCGAGCACCTCGGCGTCGCCTACACCGTCAACCGCAAATAAGCCTCCGGAGGCCCTCAGCGTCCGGATTGTGTCCGATTCTGTCCGAAGCGGGCTCTTTTTTGGGCGGCATTCGCGCTACTTTTGCAAAAAAATCCCGTATGCACAAATTCCTCCTCCTCCCGGCGGGCCTGCTGCTCCTGTGGGCCGCCGCCTGCTCCGGCCCGCAAGCGGACCGGACGCCTGTTTCCAGCCAGCCTGTCTCCTATCGCATCTACAACGGCCCCGCGCCCGGCAGCGAGGACTGGGACTGGGAAGAATACTCCTACACCGACGCCCGCGGCGAGGTCTATTACGCCAACGTCAAGGATCCCGAGGTGGTCGCCTACCTGCCGGCGCCCGGGCGCGCCACGGGCGCCGCGATGGTCGTCTGCCCGGGCGGCAGTTTCAAGATCCATTATTTCACCAAGGAAGGGATCAACGTGGCGCAGTGGCTCGCCGACCATGGAATCGCCGCTTTCGTGCTCAAATACAGGCTCTTCCATTTCGCGCACGACGCGCGGGAGGCCTTCTCCGAAGTGACGGGCGATCCGGCGCCGGACTACACGCCCGAAGAGCAGAAGGCCCTCGCGCAGCACATGCATGACGCGCGGGGCCTCTACAACGACGACGGGCGGGCGGCCATCGCCTATGTGCGCCGCCACGCGGCCGAATTCGGCGTCGACCCGGACCGGATCGGCATCATGGGATTCTCCGCCGGCGGCATCCTGGCCGCCGACGTGGCGCTCCACCACACGCCGGAGAGCCGCCCGAACCTGGTCGCCCCCATCTACGGAAGCGCCTTCGTGCTGCCGGACAAGCTGCCCGACGACGCGGCGCCGCTCTTCGTGACCGCGCCGGAATTCGACCTCTTCCCGGGACTGACGGGGATGAACATGGTCAGCGCGTGGCGGCAGGCGGGCCTGCCGGCGGAAGCGCACATCTTCGCCGGCGAGAGCCACGGATTCGCCTATTATCCGGAAAGCGACAGCCCGGTCTATCTGTGGATCGACCTCTTCCACGCGTTCATGCGGAAGGTCGGCTTCCTGGACGCGAAGGACGCGGAATAGGGCGCTATTCTTCGGCGGCGTCGCCGGCATCCTGCCGGAAAGCCTGCCGGTATTCGCGCGGCGTCTTGCCGAACTGGGCGCAGAACGCCCGGGAGAAATAGGACGTGTTGGTGAAGCCCACCATATACATCGCCTCCGACACCGTGAAATTGCCGTTCTGCAGCAGCAGGGCGGCTTTTTTCATCCGGATGGAGCGGATGTACTCGACCGTGGAGAGGCCCGTCAGGCGCTTGATCCGGCGGTAGATGGACTTCTCGCTGTAGCCGCTCAGCGCGCAGAGCCGGTCCACGGAGAAGCCGGCGTCGTCGAGATGCTTCTCGATCAGGCCGGTGATCTCCCCGAGGATCTTCTCGTCGGCAGACATCTCGCCGCCCATCTCGGGCGTGGCGATCATGTCCAGGCGCACCTTGTCCACGACCCGCCGGTTCTTGGCGATCAGCTGGTCGATGCGGGCCGAGAGCGTGCCCATGTCGAACGGCTTGCCGAAGAAGGCGTCGATGTTGAGGTTGATGCTCCGCTTCTCCGTCTCGCGGTCGTCCTTGGCCGTGAGCAGGATGATCGGGACGATGAAGAGATCGGGCAGGGCGCGGACCCGGCGGCACATCTCCAGGCCGTCCATCCCGGGCATCACCACGTCGGCGATGATCAGGTCGGGCTGCACCTCGCGGCAGAGGCGCAGGCCCGTCTCGCCGTCGTGGGCGCACAGGCACTCGTAGCGCTCGCGCAGCACGCCGGACAGGAAGTCGCAGATGGTCTTGTTGTCGTCGACGATGACGATCTGCGGCAGCTTGCCGCCAGCCGTCTGCTCCTCGGCGGACACGGCCTCGGGCGCCGACACGGGCAGGAGGATGTGGAACGTCGTGCCCGTGCCGTCGGAGGTCGCAACGATCTTTCCGTCAAGCAGTTCTACATATTTCTTGACGATGGACAGACCCACGCCGGTGCCTTCTTTGTTGCCTTTGGTGCGCGACGACTGGAAGTAGCGCTGGAAGATGTAGGGCAGGTCTTCGGCCGGGATGCCCACGCCCGTGTCGGAAATCTTGACGGACAGCAGCCCGGACTGGCGGTCCTGCGACAGCGAGAGGATCACCGACCCGCCGTCCGGCGTGTACTTGCAGGCATTGGAGATGATGTTGGTCAGGATGGTCTCCATCTTGACGGCGTCCAGCTCGAGGGTCAGCGCCGGCGCGTCGGAGACGAACTGGAACTCGAGTTTCGGGAAATTCTCCTCGAACACCTTCAGGATCTGGCGGGAGAATCCGACCAGCTCCAGGGCCGAGCGGCTCACGCTGTCTCCCGTCTCGGCCTTGTCGTTGTAGTAGTCCAGCGACAGGTGGATCAGCGAGTTGATCTTCTTGGCGCTGTCCTGGACCAGCTGGAGGGCCTGGCGCTTCCGCTCGTCGCGCTCCTCGCCCAGCAGGATGCTGACCGGGGCGAGGATCATGCTGAGCGGCGTCTTGAATTCATGGGAGACGTCGGCGAAGAATTCGATCTTGGACTTGGCCTGGGCGATCTCCCGGGAGCGCTGCAGGCGCTCCAGATGGAGCCGCTTGCGCGACAGGTAGAGCCGCAGGCTGATGTAGACCAGCCAGGCGGCCAGCAGGGCGTAGAGGATGAACGCGGCGGTGGACGCGTACCACGGCCGCAGGATGCGGACGGAGAGCAGCAGCTGCCCCTCGCTGCCGTTGAACCCGGCCACATAGATCTTGTGGCGGCCGGGCGAGAGGTTGGGCAGGAACACGCGGTTGCCATCGCCGCCGACGCTGAACCAGCGGTCGGGATTGCCGTTCAGGTAGAAGCGGAAGCGCGAGAGGTCGCTGGCCGAATAGTCGAAATCGGAGAAATAGAGATAGATGTTGTTGTGGTTGGGCGGGAGGGTGAGCGTCGCGTCCGCATACTCGCGCGCGGGCACCGTCTCCTCCTCGTTGACCTGGATGCGGGTGATGTGCAGCTGACGCGCCGGGCGGTGGATCCAGCTGAGCGCGTCCTGGTAGCGGATCCGGTCGATGCGGTCCAGCGAGCCCAGATAGACCAGCCCGGAGGGCTTGTCGTAGCAGAGGCTGACATAATTGCCGTCGGCCGCGACCGGGAACACGGCGCCACTCGCCTTGTCCAGCAGGAAAAGGCCCTGGGAAGAGGCGATCCAGAGCGTATTTTCGACCTCGACGAGCGCTTTGACCTCCGTCCGCTCCCGGCCGGGAAGGACGTATTCTGCGGCCAGCAATTCGCGCGAGAGCGCCGGCTCCACCTTGCAGATCCGGTTGGCGGACGTCAGCCAGATGTCGCCCGCGCCGTCGGCGTAGAGCAGGTCCCACACGGACGAGGGGCCCAACCCCTTGGGGTAGAAGAGGACCGGGCGCTTGTTGGTCTCGTCGTAGAGCCAGACGTTGCGGTCGTTGGTCCGGATCCACAGATGGTCCGTCCGGTCCTTGGCGATCTGGGCCACCTGGTTGGTGGACAGGCCCGTCTCCAGCGTCACGGCGTCCACCAGCTGGTCGTGGCGGAAGCACGCCAGGCCGGAAAAGGACGCGATCCAGTAGCGGTCCCGCTCGAAGAGGATGTCGAACGAATTGGAGTGCGTCTGGTTCTGCATCGTCACCTGCCGGAAGCGGAGCGTCTGGGGGTCGTAGTTGACCATGCCGCCGGCGGTCTCGGCCCAGATCCGGCCGGTGAAGGGGTTTTTCTTGATCTGGCGGATCTTGTTGTGGGCGATGGGGTATCTGGCGTCGCCCATCTTGTACCAGACGGGCTCCCCGGCCTCCGGCCCGTCGCCGAAGACCAGCATGCCGTGGCTGCCGCCGGCGAAGAAGCGGCCCCGGCCGTCGCCGCAGATGCTGCTGAAGAGGTTGTGCGCCCCTTCCGGCACGCCGGGCAGGGGACTGACGAGGCGGTTGTTGCGGCAGAGCAGCAGGCCGGTGTCGCTGCCCAGCCAGAGGTTGTCGTCCACGTCGCGGAAGATCCGCCAGATGACGTTGTCCATCTGCATCGCGGCGCTCTCGCCGGCCAGCGAGAAGGTATAGAGGCCGTTGTCCGTGCCGACCAGGAAGCCGTCGTCCTCGCGGTAGAGGGTCTTGACCCAGGGGAAATCGTAGAGCGGGCGGACCCGCCGGGCGGGGCGGTCGATCTCGAACAGGGCGCTGGACGACCCCACGATCAGGCGCGTCTCGTCCAGCGCCTCGATCGCGTCGATCATCTCGTAGTCGCTGGGGAACTCGCGTTCGCCGTAGACCTCGTGCAGCCGCAGGTCGGTCAGGCCGTAGATGCGGACCGACGCCGGCTTGCGCGTACCCAGGAAGAGCTCGTCGCCGGAGATGGCCAGCGACCGGATGTTGGACCCGCCCTCCAGGGCGACGGCCGAGACTTCGCCGGTGCGCACGTCATAGCGGTACAGGCCCACGGACGTGCCGATCCAGACCGTCTCGCCCTGGCGGTACAGGTCGGACACTTCCTTGCCCGCCAGCACGTCCGACCAGGAGAAGGTGCCCTCCAGGCTGTCGTAGACCACGAATCCGCCGACGCAGCCCAGCAGGACCCGGTCGCCCGCGCACACGAGGTCGTTGATCTGGAAATGGTCGTTGTTGCGCTCCCGGTCCACGCACAGGGTCGGGGAGTAGCCGTCGTAGCGATAGAGATTCTTGTCCGTGCCGAACCAGATCTCTTTCTTGTCGTCCTGCGCGATCGAGCGCACGGACAGGGTCTGCGTGCCGGACACCTGCTCCGTCCGTACGGGGGAAAAGCCTGCGGCAAAGGCAGGGACGGAGAGCAGGAAAAGGAAAATATTGGTAATGTGTCTGTGGTGAGCGAAATGGTGCATATCGCCGATTTTTGGGTGAATGTACACAAATCGGACGGGACTTCCCAGCGTCTGTCCGAAAAATGTCCGAAACTGTTCGATTCGGACCCTGGACGCGCTGGGGCTTTGTCTACTTTTGCATCAAACGATTCGCCACATGCACCAATTCCATTTCACCCTGACCGGTCTGGCATGCGCCGCCCTGCTCTGCTGCGGATGCCGGTCCACCCAGCCGGCGCCGGACGGCCAGCAGCTTTTCGTCGGTGACGACATCGCCGTCGCCCAGACGACCGCCGGCAAGGTCCGCGGCTTCATCCTGCGCGACATCTACCAGTTCAAGGGCATCCCGTACGGCGCCCCGACGTCCGGCAAGAACCGCTTCATGCCGCCGCAGGAGCCGGAGAAATGGTCGGGCGTGCGCCCGACGATGAATTACGGCGAATCCGCCCCGCAGACGATCGGGTACGACCGCTCCGTCGAGTCGATGTCCTTCTTCCAGGACCACTGGAACTACGACCTGGTCGGCGAGGACTGCCTGAAGCTGAACGTCTGGACGCCCGGCCTGGACGGCAAGAAGCGCCCGGTGCTGGTCTGGCTGCACGGCGGCGGCTTCTCCAGCGGCAATGCCATCGAGCAGGACGGCTACGGCGGCGAGAACCTCGCGCGCTACGGAGACATCGTCTTCTGCTCCGTCAACCATCGCCTCAACGCATTCGGATTCAGCGACTTCGCCGCCGTCGGCGGAGAGAAATACAAGCATTCCGGCAATGTCGGCATGCTGGACATCATCGCCGCCCTGAAATGGGTCCGGGACAACATTTCCCGCTTCGGCGGCGACCCGGACAACGTCACGGTCATCGGCCAGTCGGGCGGCGGCGCCAAGGTCTGCCTGCTCGCCTCGATGCCGGAGGCCCGCGGCCTCGTGCACAAGGCGGTCGCCCTGAGCGGCAGCACCACCGCCGCGGCCCGCAAGGAGCAGGCGGAGGCGCTCGGCGCCTTCATCCTGCAGGAGGCGGGCCTGCGCCCGGACCAGATTGACAAGCTGCAGGAGATGCCCTGGGAAGACTACTACGCCCTGGCCCACAACGCGGCCCACAAGTTCCGCCACCAGGCCAACGGCGGCCGGGCCGACTTCAGCCCCGTCGGCGACGGGATCGACATCCCTGCCGGCCCCCTGTTCGACCCGCAGGACGCCACGCTGCCCGACATCCCGATGCTGCTCTGCACCACGCTCCAGGAATGGAACCCCAACCGGGACAATCCCGAACTTGAGAACATCTCGCTGGACAGCGTGGTGGAATGCCTCGCCCCCCTGTACGGCGAAAAGAGCCGCGCGATCGTCGAGGCCTATGCCCGCACCTTCCCGCAGTACCGTCCGGTGGAAATCTGGGCGATGCTCCTCTGGCCGCGCACCGCGGTCGTCCAGACGGCGGACCTCAAGTCCGCGCAGGGCGCGCCCGTCTACATGGCGTGGTTCCAGTGGCAGCCGCCCCTGTTCGACGGGCGCCAGCGCGCGTTCCACTGCATCGACATCTGCTTCTGGCTGCACAACACCGACGTCATGCTGACCCATACGGGCGGCGGTGCGCGTCCGCGCCGACTGTCCGACCGGATGTCCGACGCGCTGCTCGCTTTCATGCGGACGGGGAACCCCAACTGCCCGGCCCTTCCGGACTGGCCGGCCTACACCCCGGAGCGCGGCGACGTGATGGTCCTGGATGACGGCTGCTCCGTCCAGCCCGACCCGGACCGCGCCTGCAGAACGCTGATAACCAACTAATTATACTAGTGACATTATCCACTAAAACACAATCCATTAACAATTAAACTGTCTTATGATGAAAAAACATCTCCAACGGACCTGGGCCGTCCTGCTCCTGCTCATCGTCGCAGGTTCCGGACAACTGTTCGCCCAGAACCGGATCACCGGTACCGTCAAAGACGCCAACGGAGACCCTGTCGTGGCCGCCGGCGTGCTCGTCAAGGGCACGACCATCGGCACCACGACCGACGCCGCCGGCGCCTATTCCCTGTCCGTCCCGGACAACGCGGTCATCGTCGCGTCCTGCATCGGCTACGGCCAGGTCGAGCAGAAGCTCGCCCGCGGCCAGGCACGCCTCGACTTCGTCCTTGAAGAGGACAAGCTCTTCCTGGAAGAGACCGTGGTCATCGGTTACGGTACCCAGAAGAAAAGCGACGTGACCGGATCGGTCGCTTCCGTCGACTCCGAGTCGATGCACAAGCGCTCGCCGGTCTCCATCGCCCAGGGCCTCCAGGGCGCCGCAGCCGGCGTCGTGATCACCCAGGCCAGCGGCGACCCGACCGGCGGCTACAACATCCGCATCCGCGGTGTCGCCACGGTCAACGGCGACACCAACCCGCTCTGGATCGTGGACGGCATCGACCACGGCACGTCCTCCAACCTGAGCTGGCTCGACCCGCAGGATGTCGAGAGCGTCGAGATCCTCAAGGACGCCTCCGCGACCGCCATCTACGGCGCCAACGGTGCCAACGGCGTCATCCTCGTGACCACCCGCAAGGGCCAGGCCGGCAAGACCCGCGTGGACTTCAACGCCTCCGTCGGTATCTCCACCTTCGCTTCCCGGCTCGAAATGGCCTCCCTGTCCGACTGGCTGACCGTGTACCGGCAGTCCATCGAGACCGACGGCCGTTCGCCCTTCCCCGCCTTCGCCGGCAGCTATGACAACCAGCTCCACGAGATCGACTGGCAGGACGTGATGACGCAGACCGCCGTCCGTCAGCAGTACAACATCTCCGTGTCGGGCGGTTCCGAGCACGCCCGCACCAACTTCTCCATCGGCTACATGGACAACAAGGGCATCATCGTCAACTCCTGGCAGAAGCGCCTCTTCCTGCGCCTCAGCTCCGATTTTGACATCACCAAGTGGCTCAAGGTCGGTCTGTCCGTCAACTTCAACACCTCCAAAGGCAAGGGCGGCGGCAACATGATCAACTACGCCCGCCTCGTCCCGACGATGGACTACATCGACCGCGAGACCAACCAGCTCGTGCACGTGCCGGTCGTCAACGAAGACGGCACTTTCGGCCACTATATGTTCCACCAGGACGTCGAGCTGTCCGGCGGCATGTACACCGGCAACCCCTACGCCGACCAGTTCAAGACCACCTTCGGCAAGGACTGGGACAGCGACAGCGGTTCCGTCCGCAACGCTTTCTGGGCGCAGGTCACCCTGGCTCCGGGCCTGGTCTTCCGCACCAATCTCAAGTACGACTTCTCCGGATCCAACAGCTGGAGCTATTCGCCTTCCTTCGTGGGCACCTACTACGACTGGCAGCAGCTCAACGGCGACAAGGCCGTGGACTCCTTCAGCACGAACGGCTCCGCCAGCACCTCGATGAGCGCCGAGAACTACCTCACCTACGACCGCACGTTCGGCAAGCACCACCTCACGGCCATGATCGGCCAGTCCGCCGGCATGTCCCACGGCTCCTGGAACAACTCCTCCACCAAGGACCTCACGTTCCCGTTCCTGCGCGGCTTCTATTCCACCAATGACGAAGACTACGACAAGGGTGGCGGCGGTCCCAACATCCAGTCCAAGCACGCCTCCTACTTCGCCCGCGTCAACTACGCCTACGACAGCAAGTACATGCTCACCGCGACGGTCCGCCGCGACGGCTCCTCCAACTTCGGCCGCCGGCACCGCTGGGGCACCTTCCCTTCCTTCTCCGCAGCCTGGAACCTCGGCAGCGAGCCTTTCATCAAGCAGCTCCACCTGTTCGACGTGCTGAAGCTGCGCGCCGGCTGGGGCACCACCGGCAACTCCAACGTCAGCGCCACGGCTTCCGTGCCGCAGATGAGCACCGGCGCCACGTTCGACTACTTCGACGCGATGCGTGACTACGTCCGCCTGGTCGGCATCATGCAGTCCAGCGAGATCGACCAGGGCCTCCACTGGGAGACCTCCGTGCAGACCAACTTCGGTCTTGACCTGGCGATGCTGCGCAACAGCCTCACCTTCTCGGTGGACTACTACATCCGCGACACGCGCGACCTGATCCTCAACAAGACCATCCGCCCGTCCGCCGGCTTCACCAGCATCACGACCAACTTCGGATCGATCCGCAACACGGGTCTGGAATTCGCCCTCGGCTACAAGAAGATGGTCGGCCGCGACTGGTTCTTCTCCGCTTCGGCCACCGCCTCCACCAACTGGAACAAGGCCGTGGACATCGGCGCCGGCACCACCAATTCCGGCGCGCAGGGCTCCGGCTGGGAGAACTACCAGGTCTGCTACAACGGACTGCCGCTGGGCACCTACCAGGGCTACCGCGTGGACCACATCATCCAGGACCAGTCTGAGATCGACGCCCTCAACGCGGCCGCCGTCGAGAAGTACGGCCCCGGCTCCTACTACGACATGGCCGGCACCGCGCCCGGCGACTTCCTCTTCAAGGACCTCAACGGCGACGGCCACATCACCACCGCCGACAAGGATTACCTGGGCAACGGCTTCCCGGCGCTCTCCTACGGCCTCAACCTGACGGCCAGCTACCGCAACTGGGACCTGTCGGTCTATATGTACGGCGCCCTCGGACAGACCCTGCTCTCCTGGTCCAAGTGCTACCTGACCGCGATCCGCAACGAGAGCAACGGCTACTTCAACTTCCTGTCCGAAGCCGTCAAGGATACCTGGAGCCCGTCCAACAAGGGCGCCGCCTATCCCCGCGCCACCCGTACCGACGTGGGCAGCAACTCCCGCGTGTCCGACTTCTACGTCGAGAAGGCCGACTACATGAAGATCTCCAACCTGCAGATCGGCTACACCTTCGACAAGAAGGTCCTCGGCGGCGTCTTCCGCAACGCCCGCCTGTCCCTCAGCGTCCAGAACCTGCTGACCCTGTCCCCGTACACGAAGTTCGGCGACCCTGAAGTCTCTTCGGGCGTGACTTCCACCGGCTACGACAGCGGCCGTTATCCGTTCCCGCGCACGTTCCTCCTCGGCGTCCAGCTGGGCCTGTAAGCACTTTATAGTTAATGAAGTATGAAAAAGATAGCATTATATTCCCTGCTTGCCCTGGGCATGGCCGCGACGACGGTCTCCTGCTCGGACAAATTCCTCGATGTCGACTACTACTCCATCGTCAACCCCGACGGAGTGTATGAAGACGCCGACAATGTCTTCATGGGCCTGACCGGTGTGTACAGCATCCTGTACGCCACCTCCGACTACTACATCAAGCCGCACCCGGCGCTCGCCAACCTGCCGACCCTGGACCTGCAGGCGGACGGCTGGGACGCCGAGATGTCCAAGCACGCCTGGGGCGTGGAATCCAAGTCCGCCTTCTTCGAGAACGCATGGAAGTATTCCTACCGGATGGTCTCCCGCGCCAACCTCTTCCTGGCCGACCTGGAGAACGTCACCGACGACGTGGTCCCGGAAGCGACCCGCAAGATCTATGAGTCCGAGGCGCGCTGCCTGCGCGGCACCGCCTACTACTACCTGACCATCAACTTCAGCCGCGTGCCGATGCTGATGACGGGCGAGACCTACGCCACCTCGCCGGAGAAGGCCCGTCCCGAGTCCGACGAAGAGGCCTGGAAGACCATCCGCGACGACTTCGAGTATGCCGCCCAGTATCTCGACTGGTGGCCTGCAGACGGGATGATCGGCCGCTTCACCAAGGCCGGCGCCCTCGCCTATGCCGCCAAGGCCAACATGTACATCGGCGACTTCGAGAAGGCGAAAGCCCAGCTCAAGGACATCATCGACCACAGCGGCCGCAAGCTCAATCCCGTCCATGGCATGATCCACTGGCAGGACTATGTGCAGAGCTGCGAGACCATCTGGGAGATCTCCTTCCCGCTGTTCCCGAAGATGGGCTGGGACATCTGGTCCTTCGCCAAGAACAACGACAACCGCTACTTCTCGATGCAGACCAAGGCGGCCGAATACGGCGGCTGGGGCGATTCCCCGCTGTCCTACGAGCTGGTCCGCTCCTTCGAGCCCGGCGACAAGCGCCGCATCTACAACATTGCCGGCTGGCACGGCACCTACGGCGACACGAACCCCTACACGGGCGACGTGATCGGCAGCAAGCCGGAATTCCAGAAGTACTTCCAGGACCGTGAGGGCATTCCCAACAACCACAGCCTGAAGTGGTGGAAGACCAACGACGTGTACAGCGCCCACTCCGTGCAGCTCTACCGCTACACCGAGGTGCTGCTCAACTACGCCGAGTGTTGCTTCCGCACCGGTGACGAGGCGGAAGGCTGGCGGATCATCGCCGAGGTGCGCAACCGCGCCTGGGGCAACCTGGAGGTCGGCTACGACCCCAACGCCGACAGCAATTCCGCCTTCGAGTTCCCGACGGAGATGCTCAACACCCAGGTGGTCGAGGTGCCCGACGCGCAGACCTTCTACGCCAAGTACAAGGCCGAGAAGGGCTACAAGTCCGACCTGTGGGTCGTTGCCCTGACGCAGGAGCGCCGCAAGGAGTTCATGTACGAGTTCAGCCTCTGGTATGACCTCAGCCGCATGAACCTCGTCGAAGAGTGGCTCAACTGCGAGTACCCGAAGAACGGCAAGGCGACCTTCTACAACACCAAGACCGGCAAGTACTATGTCCCGAGCGGAAACGACTTCAACGAGCCTTACGACAAGGCCTCCGCGGAGGAGCGGGCCGACATGATCCCGGTCACGCCGCGCGACTGGGACTGGAACCCGATCCACCTGCGGTATCCGATCCCGACATCCGAACTGACAGCTAACCCTTTGTGCGAACAGAATGAGGGCTATGAATAGAATTGGTAAAATGGTTGGTTAAAAAACAACAGTTTCATTGGTCCCGGGGAGCTGCCGAGAGGTTCCTCCCCGGTTTTTAATTTTAAATCAAACGCTTATCTTCGCAAAGATGATATTTCGTCCCTTGCTTATCTTAATGGCGCTGCCGCTCCTGGCAGCAAACCTGGACGCGCAGCCGGCGGAACGCACCGGCGCGCTGGCCCGGGCCGTGGAGGCCGACCTGACGGAGAACATCCTCCCGTTCTGGATGGAACGCACCGTCGATCCCGACGGCGGTTTCTATGGGACGGTGCTGAACGACGGCTCGGCCGTGCCCGGCTCGGACAAGGGCGCCATCCTCAACGCCCGCATCCTCTGGACCTTCTCCCGCGCTTTCCGCATCTATGGGCTGGACGCCTACAAAGAGACGGCGGACCGCGCGGCCGATTATTATAAAACCTGTTTCATCGATCCCAAATATGGTGGCGTCTTCTGGTCCGTCGACGCCGAAGGCCACCCCAAAGAAACCGTCAAGCAGACCTATGCCATCGCCTTCGGCATCTACGGCCTGTCGGAGCACTTCCGCGCGACGGGCGACCCGGGCAG
>LUZH01000014.1 GCA_001602885.1 Bacteroidales bacterium Bact_16
ATGCCCTGCTGCGAGGACGTCGTGATCTGGACGTTCTCCACCGGCACGCCGTAGCGCTTCGCGATCACGGCCCGCAGCTCGGGCACGCCCTGCGTGGCCCCGTACTGCAGGGCCTTGGCGCCATATTTCTCCAGCACCTCCGCGCTGATGCGGCGGATGTCCTCCGTGGGGAAAGTGGCGGCGTCGGGATAGCCGCCGGCGAAGGAGTAGATGGACGCGAGGTCGACTTTCTTGAAGATCTCGCGCACCGGGGAACGCATGAACGACGGGACGTCGTCGGAGAAGAATTTATCGTATTTCATCGGCAGGGCCCGTGAGATAAACGTCAGTGAAACAGTTGTCGCCAGGTACGAAATCGACGCCCAGCCGCGCAATCCGCGCCTGGATGTCGTACCTGACCGGTACCGGGGCTGATTCGCGCGCGGGCGTTGTGGAGCAGGGGACGCCAAGTATTTGTCGGGCAATTTTTTCTTGCCCGGCAAAACTTGGCTCCCCTGCGCGATGGAAACAATCAGCCCCGGTACCGACCAGGTACGCGGCGATGGCGGAGGCGGTGATTCCGGTGCCGCAGGCGAGGGTCTCCGCCTCGACGCCCTTCTCGAAGGTGCGCACGCGGAGCGTCCCGTCGGGATCGACGGACACGAAGTTGGCATTGGCGCCGATGGGCGCGAAAAGGGGATCCCAGCGCGCCTGGCGGCCTTCCTTCTCGATATCGACGGCCTCCACGTCCGGCACGAAACGCACGAAGTGGCGCGTGCCCGTGTCGAGGAACCAGCCGTCCAGCGCAGGATGGAACGTATGCACGTCGATCATCCGGATGCGGACCGTCTTGCAGTCGCCGTCGCGCGCGAGGATCTCGCCGGTGTGCGGGCCGTCGGCCGCGACGAAGCGGAACACGCGCCCGTCGGCGGGGCGCAGGCCCAGCGCGTCGGCGAAAGCCACGATGCAGCGGCCGCCGTTGCCGCACATCATGCCGCCGGAGCCGTCGGAATTGTAGTACTCCATCCGGAAATCATAGTCCGGATCGTCCGTCAGGATCATCAGGCCGTCGGCACCGATGCGCCCGTCGGCGGCCACAAAGCCGTTCCGGCGGTCGCACAGCTCCGCGATGCGCTGCGCCGAGCGGAACGCGGAGACATCCTCCGTCCGCCCGTCGAGCACCACGAAATCGTTGCCCGCGCCCGAATATTTATGCAGCTGCACCATTAGCGGAGCAGGTCTTCGAGGACCACGGAACCGGCCGTCTTCTCGTCGCGGTACTTGACGATGACGGGGCAATAGAGGGCCACGCCGCTGCCCGCGCCGGGACCGCGCTTGAGCGGCTTGCTGCCGCTCACGACCACGGCGCCGCGCGGCACGACCACGCGTCCGTCCGCGTTGCGCGGCACGAACTCGCCCGTCGTGGCGTCGAAGATGGCCGTGGAGGCGGTGATGATCACGCCGGAGGCGATGACCGCTCCGGACTCGACGACCGTGCCCTCGTAGATGCCGCAGTTGCCGCCCACGAAGGCGCCGTCCTCGATGATGGTCGGCAGGGCGCCGGCCGGCTCCAGCACGCCGCCGATCTGCGTGGCGGCGGAGATGTGGATGTTCTTGCCGATCTGGGCGCAGGAGCCGATGGTGACATGGCTGTCCACCATCGTGCCGCTGTCCACGAAGGCGCCGACATTGATGTAGGACGGCGGCATCACGATGGCGCCGGGCGCCACATAGGCGCCGCGCCGGATGCTCGTGCCGCCCGGCACGATGCGCACGCCGTCCTCGGCGGAGAACGACTTGACGGGGTAGGTATCCTTGTCGAAGAAAGGGAACTGGCCCTGGGACATGTCCGTGATCTGGCCGAGCTTGAAGCCCGCCAGGATCACTTCCTTGACCCATTTGTTGACCTGCCAGACTCCGTCGACCTTCTCGGCGACGCGGATCTGACCGGCCTCCAGGCCGGCGATCACCTCTTCGAATTTCTCTCTCGTTATTTCCATAAATCTGCTAAAACTTTCTGCATCAGGGCCTTGGTCGCATCGGAGGCGGAGGCGAGCGGGAGGCGGACCGTGCCGCCGATCACGCCGAGCTGCTCGAGGGCGGCCTTGGCCGGGATCGGGTTGGACTCCACGAAGCAGGCCTTGAAGAGCGGGAAGAGGCGGTGGTGCAGGGCGCGGGCGCCGGCAAGGTCGCCGCGCTGCATCGCCTCGACCATCTGGGTGACCTCCTTCGGCGCGATGTTGGACGCCACGGAGATGACGCCGTGGGCACCCGTGGCCATGAAGGCGAGGGTCATGTCGTCGTCACCGCTCAGCACGGTGAAGCCTTCCGG
>LUZH01000015.1 GCA_001602885.1 Bacteroidales bacterium Bact_16
ACCCATTGCCGCTCGAAGACGTTGCGTTCCTTCCATCCTTTGTACTGTTCGCTGAAGGTCCGGGCGACGCGGCCGAGGACTTCCGCGTCCACGCGCACGGCGGCACCGTCCTTCGGCGCCAGGCAGTTCAGTACCTGCAGGGAGCCGATCTCCTGGCCGTTGTATTCGTCCGCATGCAGGACGGAGAGGGCGAAGCCCAGCGCGGCGTCCTCCACGCTGATGATGTGGTCCTTGTTCATCTCGTAGAAAGCCTCTTCGGAGAGGTTCATCTTCGCGGCCACGACCGCGATCGACTTCTGCGCCGTCTCGGTCTTGACCAGGCCGGGGCTGATCGTGTAGGAACGGATCCCCGTGCCCTCCAGCTCCTGCGCCAACGTGCCGGCCAGCTCGCCCTGGGCGGTCTTGAAGATCTCGTACGCGCCCATATAGGCGGCCGCGCCGGAGCTCGACACGAACACGAACGTGCCCGAATCGCGCCGCTTCATCTCCTCCAGGAAACAGTTGACCAGTAGGACGGGCGCCTTGAAATTGACGCGGTAGCCGTGGTCCCAGTCCTGGCTGCCGATCGCGCCGACGGCGCCCAGATGCAGGACCGCGGCGTTGTTGAAGACGATGTCCGGGCAGCCGTATTTCCCGATGACGAAGGCCTTCATCGCGTCGAAACTGCCTTCGTCCGCCAGATCGATGTAGTAGAAGTCAGCCACCGCGCCCGGAATGGCCCGCAGGGCCGCTTCCGCGCGCTCGCCCTTCTCCCGGTCGTTGTCCAGGACAACGACCTTCGCACCCATCGTGACGAAGCACCGGGCGGTCTCGAGGCCGATGCCTCCGCCCGCCCCGGTGATCAACACCACCTTGCCGGCCAGCGTGCCTTTGTATTCTTGAATGTCCATAGAAGTCTTTCCGTTGATTCCTGAGATTCAAAGATACACAATCCAGAGGCGATATCCAACGTCCCTCCGTCATCCCACCGTATCCCTTGTGTTTTTCGCAATTCGTTATCATTCAAGTAGATAAGAAGATACACGGGGTCTATTTTGGACCCCGTATGTTTTCGTAAAGCATTGATATTGTGAGAATAAAGAAAAACGGGCAGAAAAAGGCTGTGGGATGCATCCGGACGAGCATTCTGTTGCTCGGGCGGATGCACCCCACAGCCTCTGCCGGAGGAGCCGGGTCGTGCCCGGGAGAGACTAAGCGCCGAGCCAGGTGAGGTGGCGCCAGAGGGTCTCGAGCGGGCCGCGCTGGTGGGTCTTCGCCCACTGGCGCAGGAGGACGATCTGCAGGACCACGATGGCGATGCCCACGAGCAGCGACCAGGTGGTGCCCAGGACCTTGTACATCCCGAGGCCCCAGCCGTAGAAGACGAAGGCGCCGAACACCGACGACAGCAGGTAGTTGGTCAGCGACATCCGGCCGAAGAAGCAGATGTGCGCGAGGCTGCGGAGGAAGCCCGCGAAGCGGTACCAGAGCAGCACCACACCAGAGACGATCATCAGGAGGATGGCCAGGTTGAAGAGCGGATGCAGCAGGGCGTCGAGCGCGCCGAAAAGGACGGCACCGTCGCCCATCAGGCCGACAAAGAGGCCGGCCAGGACAGACGCCACGGAGACGGCCAGCACCCTGCGCCAGATCTTGAGGTGGTTGCCCTCGTCATAGAACAGGCGCAGCCGTCCGATCAGGATGCCCAGGAAGAACAGGCCCAGCGTCTGCGTGATGCGCCCCTTGGCGACGAACCAGAGCAGCGAGCTCAGGAATCCGTAGCGCAGGCTGGCGGCGCCGGCCTCCAGGATAGTCCCCTCCCCGCAGGCCTGCCCCATCTTGAAATAAACAGGCCCCATCGCGGAAACGTCCGGCTTCCAGCCCGAGACCAGACTGTATATCTCCACCGGCTGGATGAGCAGGAAGATGGTGACCGCCCACAAGGCGGGCGTCGACAGATAGCCCGCCGGGATCATCAGCAGCCCCAGGATGGCGTAGAAAGTCAGGATGTCGCCGTTATAGAAGAACATATTGACGACGCCGAAGCCGAACAGCAGCACCATCCGCCAGGCGAAGCGGGCGGAGAAGTCCTTCCCCTTCTGCTCCTGGTTGTCGCGCATGATGAAGAAACTCAGGCCGAAAAGCAGGGCGAAGATGCCGTACATCTTGCCGGAAAGCAGGACGGTGAGCACGTTGAAGACCGCCCCGTCGAACGGAAGCGAGCAGGACGCCGACGGCCCGCCGAGGTTGAAATGCTCGATGGAATGATAGAGGATGATGCCGACGACGGCGAGCCCGCGCAGGGCGTCAGCCACCTCGATGCGGCTGTTCTTGAGTCCTTGGGTCTTGTACATAGGGTCAGTCAGTAAAAACCATCTCGTCGAAGAGCCAGTCGGCATGGCCGACCTCGCGGATGACGAAAAGCAAATAACGGATGTCCAGGGAAATGTTGCGGCAATACTCCGGGTCGAAGACGATGTCGCTCATCGTCCCTTCCCACACACGGTCGAAATTGATGCCCACCAGGTTGCCGTCGGCATTGATCACCGGGCTGCCGGAGTTGCCGCCCGAGGTGTGGTTGGTGGCCAGGAAGCAGACCGGCTGGTCGTCGTGGCCGCCCGCGGCGTAGATGTCGCGCAGCACCTGCGGGATGTTGTAGTCGTAGATGTCGGGATTGTCTTTCTCGATGATGCCCTTGAGCGTGGAGACGGGGCTGTAGTAGACCGCGTCGGCGGGGCTATAGCCCGCCACGTGGCCGTACGCCACGCGCAGCGTCAGGTTGGCGTCGGGATAGAACGCCTTGTCCGGCTCGAACTCCATCTGCGCCTGCATATACTCGCGGTACGCGAGGTTGAGCGCAGACGAAGTCTCCGTGATCACGGGGCGCAGTTCGCTCTGGTAGAACTGGGCGAAGGCGACCGCAAACTGCACGGCCGGGTCGGCCTGGACCTGTTCCAGGTCGTCCGGCGTCAGCGCGGCCACGCGGTCGCGGTCGACGAACAGCGACTGCGCGAACAGCGCGTCCCGCCAGGCCGCGGCGCTGCCGTAGGCCGCCAGCTGCTCGCAGAACCACGCCGGCTTGAACTCCGCCGACAGGTTGCGGTCCAGGGCCTCGACCATCGCCACGAAAGTCTCCTCGTCGATGGGCTGATAATAGTCCTTATAGAACTCCTCCACCATCTCCCCTACCGGATGGGAGACGCGCAGGGCGTTCGCCACATCGACGGCGAACGAAAGCAGCTCGACGGTATTGACCGTCTCGCGGAAATACTCATAGGCGCGGTAGGCCGGCAGGCGCTTCGCGTATATGCCGGCAATGCGGTCCAGCAGGCCCTCGTAGCGCGTGCCCTTCGCCCATTCGGCGAAGCGGCGCTCGTAGGCCTGCTTGGCGGCCACCGTGCCCAGGCGCGCGATGCCCTTCGCCTCGCCCTGCCATTTCTTCCAGGCGTTGGCCACGCCGGCGTTCTTGGACGCATACTGGATGCGGACCGCCGGGTCCTGCGCCATGTATTTCTTCTGGATGTCCAGCCGGAGCGTGCGCAGGGCGATCTTCTCCGGATCGGAGACTTCGCCCACATAGCGGACGGCGTCCGAAGTCACGTACTCCTGCGTGCTGCCCGGGCAGCCGTAGACGAAGGTGAAATCCCCCTCCTTCACGCCCGCACGCGAAATGCTGAAGAAGCGCTTCGGCGTGAAGGGGACGTTGTCGGGCGAATAGTCCGCCGGCTCGTTGTCGGGGCCCGCGTAGACGCGGAAAATGGA
>LUZH01000016.1 GCA_001602885.1 Bacteroidales bacterium Bact_16
GCTCTGGCCCCTCACCAAGACCCTCAACAACAACATCCTCCACACCGGCTACTGCATCCATCCCAGCACTTTCGACTGCGACGATTACCCCGAAGCCGGCCCGATCACCCGCTGGGTGATGGACAACAAGGAGGAGGTCTTCGGCCGGCTCGGCGCCAACTACGGTGGCGAGGGCCCGGGCGCGCTGCGCCGCATCCCGCAGGCCGACCTCGACGAGCTGCAGGCCATCTTCGACGAGACGGGCGGCACGGAGCGGATGGAGGCCGTGGAGCGCGCCTCGCGCGAGAAGGCCGCGGAGCTGGGGATGGACTTCGACGAATACACGAAATACACCTACGAGCACTGCTCGCCGGGACACTTCAACAACGAAGAATAGATGATTTATCAAGGCAAGCAGAAGATCTGGGCGGACTACCAGAAAGAGATTCCGGACGACCACTGGTTCTATGTCCGGAGCTGCATCCGGCAGAATTTCTTCCCGGCTTCCGAGAAATATTTCCTCACGGTCTGCCGCGACCTGCTCGGGCGCGACATCTACGAATCCGAGCACCACACCACCTGCGCGGGCATCGCCTACCATTGCGACACCATCCCGCAGGAGACGGCCATGACCGTCGTGGCGCGCCAGTTCGCGCTGATGACCGAGGCGGGCTACGAAAACCTCGTGACCTCCTGCATCACCTCCTTCGGCAACTACACCGAGATCCTCGAGACCTGGCGGCAGTTCCCCGAGCTGGAGGCGAAGATCCGCGAGCACCTCTGGAAATCCTGCCGCCGAGAATTCAAGACCCCCAAATACGTCGCGCACGCCAGCGACCTGATGTACAAGCTGCGCGGCGAGATCGCCGAGCGCGCCAGCTTCCAGCTGGTGGACCGCGCGACCGGCGAGCCGCTCCGCGTGGTGGAGCACATCGGCTGCCACTATTCGAAGATGTTCCCCCACAAGGGCGTGGGCGGCGCCGAATACCCCTGCGTGCTCAGCGGCATGGCCGAATCCTGGGGCGGCCGGGTGATCGACTACCCGGAGCGCCGGCACTGCTGCGGCTTCGGCTTCCGGCAGTATTTCGTCAAGGCCAACAGAGGGTATTCCCTCTCCAATACGCACAAGAAATTCGAGTCCATGGAGCCTTTCCATCCCGACATGATCATCACCAACTGCCCGGGCTGTCCGTATTTCCTGGACCGCTGGCAGTATGTCATTTCCGAGATGGAAGGCAAGACCTACGGCCGCGACGGCTACGGCATCCCGGTCCTCACCTACGAGGAGCTGGCCGGCCTGGTGCTGGGCGTGGATCCGTGGGATCTCGGCCTGCAGACACACCAGGTGGCCGTGGAACCGCTCCTCGACAAGATGGGCGTCCCCTACGACCCCGCCCGCAAGTACCTCGGGATGGATGAGAAGAAGATCATGACCCCGGGACTCCCCACGTCCCTCAAATGCTGTTAGCCTATGGTCAACCGCAATCCCGTCATCGCCGTCATCGGCGCCGGCATCGCCGGCCTTGAGGCCGCCAGGCAGCTCGCCGACCTGGGCTACACCCCGGTCCTGATCGAGAAGGCCCCGGCCGTCGGCGGCCACGTCGCCGAATGGAACCGGCTGTTCCCGGACCTGAGTCCGGCGGCCGACCTCATCGCGCAGCTCAAGGAAGCCACCGCGAAGGTCCGCACCCTGCTGGGCACGCAGATCACCAGCATCAACCGCCTGAAGGACAGCTACAACCTCGTGCTGTCCAGCGGCGGCACACTCCTCTGCGACGCCGTCCTCTTCGCCACGGGCTTCAACCTGTTCGACGCCGCGAAGAAAGAAGAATACGGCTACGGCATCTACGACCGCGTGATCACCAACCGCGATCTCGAGGCCTGGTTCAACACCCGCAAGGACACGCGGGTGGCCAACCCCCGGGCCGTCGGCTTCGTGCACTGCGTGGGCTCGCGCGACGTCAAGGCCGGCAACACCCAGTGCTCCAAGGTCTGCTGCATCACCGCCATCAAGCAGGCCATCGAGATGAAGGAAGCGTTCCCCGACGCGGAGGTTTATTGCTTCTACATGGACCTGCGCCTGTTCGGCAAGAAATACGAAGATTTCTATATCCGCGCCCAGCGCGACTTCGGCGTCCATTTCATCCGCGGACGCGTGTCGGAGGTCGGCGAGGCCATCGACGGCCGCGTGGTGGTCAAGGCGGAGGACACCCTCAGCGGCAAGCCCGTCAAGGTCACCCTCGACCTGCTGGTGCTGATGGCCGGCATCGTCTGCAATCCCGACGCAAAGCGTTTCGCGCAGCAGATCGGCGTGGCCGTCGACGACGACGGCTTCCTCAAGAGCCGGGACAACCTGGCGTCCATCACGGAATCCGGCCGGGCCGGCGTGTTCTACGCCGGCGCCTGCACCGGCGCCAAGACCATCCCGGAGACGCTCGCCGAGGCGCGCAGCGCCGCCCTGTCCATCCACCACTATTTCAACAAGCGCAAGTAAGGGATGGATTTCGGTTTCAAGCTCTCCCCCAGCTCAGCGGTCAACCTCGACACGGTGGACCGCGCCCGCTATGACCGGCTCGTGCAGCTGGAGCCCGATGCGCTCACGTGCATCGGCTGCGGCNNNNGTGATCCTGGGCCTGCAGCGGGGCCGGGACGACGAAGTGGACCGGATGCTGTCCCGCTGCATGCTCTGCGGCAAATGCACGATGGTGTGTCCGCGCGGGATCAACACGCGGCACCTCATCCTCACGCTCTGCCGCCTGGACCGCAAGGGGGAGGTCGTGCGATGAGAGAACGTTTCGCGGACGCGTTCCATCCCTTCGTCATTCCGTTCCTCATCGGAATGCTGTTCGTGCTCTCCTATTGCCTCATCGCGATGGTGCGCGTCATCGTGCAGCTGCCGAAGGCGGACCGCAAGCGTTTCCTGCTGTCGCTCGTCACCCCGAAATACATCTGGATGAATGTCCGGGACATCTTCCTCAACTGTCTGCTGCACGTCAAGCTCTGGAAGCGCAACAAGGTCCTGGGCTACATGCATTCCAGCATCGCATTCGGATGGTTCATGATCATCCTGCTGGGGCACCTGGAGGTGATGCTTTTCCTGCCGCACCGCATCCATTTCTTCTATTATCCGATCTTCTTCAACTATTTCGTGGCGGAGACCGAGACCACGCTGGAGGGGGCCCTGCTGATGTTCCTGATGGATTTCTTCCTGCTGATGATCCTCAGCGGCATCGTGATCGCCATCATCAAGCGCTTCGCTTCGCGCATCGTGGGGATGCGGCGCACCACGCGCCTGAGCCTGCTCGACCGGGTGGGGCTCTATTCGCTGTGGGCCATCTTCCCGCTGCGCCTGCTGGCCGAGAGCTTCACGGCGCACATCAGTGGCGGCAGCTTCCTCACGATCCCGATGAACTGGATCTTCCGGCAGTTCCTGGGCAACGACCTCCACGCCCTGCCCACGTGGTGGGCGTATTCGATCGCCCTGTGCATCTTCATGTGCGTGCTGCCGTTCACCCGCTATATGCACATCCCCGCGGAGATGCTGCTGATCCCGATGCGCAACGCCGGGATCCGCATCCGCCATCCGCGCAAGGGATTCGCGCTGCTGGAGGTGTATTCCTGTCCGAGCTGCGGCGTATGCATCGACGCGTGCCCGATGAGCGTCCGCAAGGTCAACTGCAAGGACGCGACGGTCTACCTCAACCGCCAGCTGCGCCGCGGCAACGAGCGGCGCATCGAGGAGATCTCCGACAAATGCCTGCTCTGCGGCAAATGCACGGCCGTCTGCCAGGTGGGCGTGCAGGGGCCGGAGCTGCGTATTGCGCAGCGGGAGCGGCGCAAATACGCGCTTGCGCCCTCCTATGCCGGCATCGACGTGCAGCCGATGGCTGCGTCCGTCGCCGGCAAGGGCGGCGTGCTCTATTTCGCCGGGTGCATGACCCGGCTCACGCCCGCCATCAAGCGCGCGGCCACGTCCCTGCTGGACAAGGCCGGCGTACGCTGGACGCTGATGGACGAGGACGAAGGGCTGTGCTGCGGCCGGCCGCTCATCATGGCGGGCCGCCCGGAGCAGGCGCG
>LUZH01000017.1 GCA_001602885.1 Bacteroidales bacterium Bact_16
TCGATGGCGGCCGGACGGAAGGTGTCGCAGGCGGCGAGCAGGACCTTCATCCCGCGCTTGCTCTTGACGTGCAGGGCGAGCTTGCCGCTGAAGGTCGTCTTACCGGAACCGTTGAGACCGGCGACGAGCACGATGGCGGGGGAGCCCTTGAGGTTGAGTTCTGCATGCTCGGAGCCCATGAAGGCGGTCAGCTCGTCGTGGACGATCTTGACCAGCATCTGCTGCGGCTTGACGGCCGTCAGAACGTTGGCTCCCAGGGCCTTCGCCTTGACCTGGTCGCAGAAATCCTTGGCCACCCTGAAGGATACGTCCGCGTCGAGCAGCGCCCGGCGGATATCCTTGACGGTCTCGGCCACATTGACTTCCGTGATCTTCCCTTCGCCCTTCAGGATCTTGAAGGAGCGTTCCAGTCTGTCAGACAGATTCTCAAACATAAAGCATGCAATTTTTGGTTTGCAAAGATAATGAAAATATGAAAATGTTCTTTAGAAAACTGTTTCCCCGCGCCCGCTTCTCCGGCCCGCAGAAAAAGCTCCTGGACCGGATCGGCATCGTCGTGGACCGCTGGGTGCGGGAAAAGGGCTTCACCAAGCCCCTGTCCTCCGTCGGGGCCGTCGCCGCCGACATCGGCGTCCCGGCCGACCAGCTCAACCTTTTCGTCCGCCTGTCGACCCGGCAGACCGTGCTCTCCTGGCGCAAGGATCTCCGCATCCGCGAGGCGCGGCGGCTCATCCTGGAGTTCCCGCACCTGCCGCTGTCCACCATCGGCGAGATGGTCGGTATCGACGACAAGTCCAACTTCAAGCGGCAGTTCGCCGACGTGGTGGGGATGCCGCCGCGGATGTGGCGCGAGAAGCACCTGCGCTGAACGCTACTTCGCCGTCAGGCTGAGGACGGCGTCGCGCAGGAGTTTGAGGGTGTTGAACAGGATCACGGCCGCGATCACCAGGCTGATGACCGGGTCGATCACGTGTAGGCCCGAGTGGCTGATGACGATGCCGGCGACCACGACGCCCAGCGACAGCAGGGAATCGGCGGCCATGTGCAGGAACGCGGCGCGCGTGTTGATGTCGCCGCGGTGGCGCATCAGCGCCCAGGCGCTCGCGCCGCTGACGATGATGCCCGCGGCGGCGGTCCAGCTGACGACCGTGCCGTCCACGGGGGACGGCTCGGCGAACTTGCTGATGCTCTCGGGGACGATCATCACGATGGCGAACAGCAGCACGGCCGTGTTGATCAGGGCGATCACGGCCGAGATGCGGCGCGCGTCGGCGGCGGGCCGGCTGGCCAGCCGGAAGCCGACCAGCGCGAGAACCAGCATCAGCACGTCCAGCAGTTTATGTCCGGCGTCCGAGACCAGGCCCATCGAATGGCTGGTCCGGCCGAGGATGAATTCGAGGATGACAAAAGCCAGGTTGAGGGCGATGGCGATGCCGTATGCCCGCCGCAGCGGGCGGTCGGCGGCAACCGGCCCATCCTGATGGAAATGGTTGTGACTCATGGATCTAGAAGCGCCAGCCTATACCGAAGGTGAGCTTGTAGGGATGGGCGTGGGAGTTTTCGCTTTCGTAGTTGATGATATCGAGGATGCTGTACTTGAATCCGAGATTGAGCTGCAGGCCGAAGTCGAACTCGTAGCCGGCCTGGATGCCGAAGCCGGCGTGCGTGTCGCTGAGGGC
>LUZH01000018.1 GCA_001602885.1 Bacteroidales bacterium Bact_16
TTGAGGCCGAAGGAGCGGACGGCGGCGCGGGCCTCGCTGCGGCGGATCGCCGCCTTGAGGTCCAGCAGCTTCCGCGGCTCCGGCTCGCCCGGGACCTTGGCGTCCACCAGGGCGCGGACCGCGTCGTAGCGGTCGGCCATGCCCAGCATCGACGCGGCGTCGAAGTGCTGCAGCACCACGTCGTCGTGGACGGCCACGTTGCCGGAGGTCTCGTAGGCCACATGCACGTCGTGGCCCTGGGAGACGAGGCGGATGAAGGTACCGCCCATCGAGATGACGTCGTCGTCGGGGTGCGGCGAGAAGATGAGCACCGTCTTGGGATACGGGGTGGCGGGCACCGGACGCGTGCTGTCGTCGGCGTTCGGCTTGCCGCCCGGCCAGCCGGTGATGGTATGCTGGAGGTCGTTGAAGACCTCGATGTTGATCTTGTCGAAAGGTCCGGCGTATTCGAGCAGCTCGCCCAGCGAGTTCTCCAGGTAGTCCTTGTCCGTGAGCTTGAGGATCGGCTTGCCGACGACCCCGCAGAGCCACACGACGGCCTTGCGGACGAGCTTCGGCGTCCAGTCGCAGGGGCCGACCAGCCAGGGGGCCACCACGCGGGTCAGCAGGCTGCCGCCCGTGGCGTCCGTGAAGAAGCGGATGTGGTCGTGGCGCTGCAGCAGCGAGGCGGGGCAGGCGGTGGTGATCTCGCCCTCGACGATGGCCTTGACGGCCTCGGCCTTGTCTTCGCCCCAGGCCATCAGGATGATGTGCCCGGCGGAGAGCATCGTGCCGATGCCCATCGTGATGGCGCTCTGCGGCGTGACCGACAGGTCTCCGCCGAAATTGCGGGCCTGGCGTTTGCGGGAGCTGTACGACAGGCGGACGGTGCGCGTGCGCGTCTTCTCGTTGCTGCCGGATTCGTTGAAGCCCAGCTGGCCCTCCTCGCCGATGCCGATCACCAGCAGGTCCAGGCCGCGGGCCACCTTCTCGAACGCAGAGCAGTAGTCGGAGACTTCGACCTGCGGAATGGTCCCGTCGGGGATGTGGATGTGTTCCGGGAGGATGTCCACCTGGTCCAGCAGCGCCTCGTGGAGGCGGTGGTTGCGGCTCTGGGCCGCGTCGCGGGAAGAGGGATAATATTCATCGATGGAGACGATCTCCACGTTGCGGAAAGACACTTTGCCGGCGCGGTAGCGGCGGGCGAGCTCTTCATAGAGCGGGGCCGGCGTGACGCCGGTCGTGAGGCCCAGCCGGAACAGGCGCCCCTCGCACTGGTTGATGGCCGTGACGATCAGGTCGGCGACGGCCGACGCGGCCGGCCCCGCCTCCGGATAGATGTCCGTCCAGATCTTTTCGTAGTTATGCAGGATGCCGGCCGGGAGATCCTTCTCGACCAGCCCTCCTTCGTAAGGCAGAATGAATGGCTTGTTCATGGCGGATATTCTTGAATGACAAATATAACGAATCGTCGCGGAAAAGTGGTGCGGTAATTGCGTAATCCGACACGCATTTTGCGCTTTCCTCCTCCGCTCCCTTCTCCGTTCCCTTCGCCGGGAGCCCTCAAAGCTCCCGACGAAGATTGCTCGCAGCAGCCGGGCGGGGGAATCTGCATCTTTTTTCTATCTTTGTGGAATATGATTCCGTTCCTTGAGCAGGTGGCGCGGCATTATTATGCCGAGGGGGGCGTTGAAGACTTGTGCTTCATCGTCCCGAACCGGCGTGCGGCCCTTTTCTTCGAGAAGTATCTGGCGGGGTGCGTGGCTGAGGCCGGGCGCCCGCTGTGTGCGCCCGAGGTCTTCACGATGGACGATTTCTTCTATACCCTCGCGGGGGCGCAGAAGACCGACCAGGTCCATCTCCTGCTGGAGCTGTACGAATGCTACAAGCCTCTCTACGAGGCGCAGGGCGCCAAGGCCGAGGAGCTGGACGACTTCATCTTCTGGGGCGGCGTGCTGCTGTCCGACTTCGGCGACGTGGACAAATACCTCGTCGACCCGAAGCGGCTCTTCCAGAACATCGCGGATTTCCGCGCGCTCCAGGACGATTTCGAATACCTCGACGAGAAGCAGCTGGAAGCCATCCGCCATTTCCTCTCCCATTTCCAGACGGGCGGCAAGTACAAAGAGGCTTTCCGCCGCATCTGGGACATCCTGCTGCCGCTCTACGACGCCTTCAACGCGCGGCTGCGCGAGAAGGGCATGTCCTGTGCGGGCCAGGTCTACCGCGCCCTCGCCGAGCGCCTGCAGGACACGCCCGCCGTGGACCTGCTGCAGGCGCGCTTCGGGCACGTGC
>LUZH01000019.1 GCA_001602885.1 Bacteroidales bacterium Bact_16
CTGTCCTTCTCGGCCGCCAATTTGTCAGAAAGCTCGGCGACCTGCGCACGCAGGGCGTCGTCTTTCTTGTCTTCCTTTTTCTGCTTCTTCTTGGGTTCTTCCGCCTTGGGAGCCGTCTCTACCGGCTCTTCCACCTGCGGATCCATCTTCTTATCTTTCTTATCTGACATAATTCGAATCTATTTGCTTCTTGTGAAAGCAAATCATTTGCCAATGACAGAATGTCACGGACTTACTTCCGGTACTCCTGGATGCCGTTCTCAGCCATGAAGGCCTTGACGGTGTCGTAGCTCGCGAACTTGGCGGTGCCGTCGAGGTAGACCTTCACGCCGAAGCCGATCTGGCGACTGATGGCGTAGAGGTTCTTGAGCGACTCGAGCACGCAGTATTCGGCCGCGATGCCGCAGATCACCACTTCGTCGCCGGGGGCGAAAAGGTCCTGATGGTCAGGGTCGAAGCCCACGAATGCGCCGTACTCTTCCGGACCCTGCACGCAGCCCTTCAGGATGAAGCGCGTCTTCTCCTCGGGGAGGTCGGACAGCACGCTCTCGTCGAGCGCGGCGCCGGCCGTGTGGTGCACGCAGTGCACGGGCCACGGCCCGCCCTGCGCCTGGAAGGAGCAGTGGTTGACCGGATGCCAGTCCAGCGTGAAATAGACGAGGTCGAAATGGTCCTTGACTTCGTTGATGGCCGGGAGCACCTGGGTGGCGCCGGGAACGGTCAGGGAACCATAGATGAAATCTTTCTGCAGGTCGATGATTAAAAGAATGTTGCGCATGGTGTAAATATTTACGGCGCAAAGTTAAAAAAAACCCGGGGCAATGGCAAAACCTGCCATAAGAGAACGTTTTTTTATATCTTTGTAATCTCTAAGAGCGCACTAACTATACGACGTGACTGAAAACCGAAAAACGATCATCGAGCTCCCGGAACTACAGAAAGCATTGGGGCTCAAGGGATTGCCGGGCAGACTGATCACCAGGTTTGCCTATCGCCTGTTGGACCTCGAGGAGGTCAACAGAATCCACAGAAAATACTGCGAGAGCCAGGGTCCCGCCTTTTCCGCCCACGTGCTGGAGGAGGTCGGCGTCCGCTACCATATTCCCGAACAGCAGCTGGACAACATCCCCGCGGAGGGCGCGTTCATCACGGTCTCCAACCACCATTTCGGCAGCGTGGACGGGATGATCCTCAACACGGTCATCGGCTCCCGCCGTCCGGACTACAAGATCCTGACCACGTTCCTGCTCTCGATGATTCCCTGCCTCAGGGACAGTTTCATCCCCGTGGACAACTTCTCCGCCGGCGGCGCCCGCAGCGTCTCCGGCATCCGCACGGCGCTCGGCCACCTGGCCGACAAGCGCCCGCTCGGCCTCTTCCCCGCCGGAGAGGTGGCCACCTGGCAGAGCAGGAAGAACCGCACGGCCCGCGGCCGCAAGCGGGTCGTGGAGGACATCCCCTGGGCCGAGAACATCATCAAGCTCATCCGGCGGTCTGGACTGCCGGTGATTCCCGTCTATTTCCAGGGCGAGAATTCCAGGAGTTTCCATATCCTGGGCAAGATCCATCCGCGCCTGCGGACCGTCCGGCTCCCCCACGAGCTGTTCAACAAGCGGGGCACGACGGTGGAGGTGCGCATCGGCCAGGCCATTTCGGCCGAAGAGATCGCCACGATGGACGTCCCCACGCTGGGCAAGTACCTCCGCAACCGCTGCTACGCGCTGGAGGCCCAGTGCCAGGACTGCTGCGGAGGATCCGCAGCCGAGGGCCTGGCACCGCTGGCCGACCCCGTGCCCGCGGAGCGGGTCCGCGCCGAGATCGAGAACCTGCCGGAGCGGATGTTGTTCGAGCTCGGCGACTACCGCGCCTACCTGATCCGCTCGGACGAAGCCCCCGACACGATGCGCGAGCTCTCCCGCCTGCGCGAGGAGACCTTCCGCGCCGTCGGCGAAGGCTGCGGCCAGGCGGAAGACACGGACACCTATGACGCCCACTACCGCCAGATGATCCTCTGGCACGTCCCCAACCGCGAGATCGTGGGCGCCTACCGGCTCGGCTTCGGCCCGGAGATCCACCGGGACCACCCCGGCCTGTCCGGCTTCTATTCCGCCACGCTCTACCGCTACGGCGACAAGGCCGAGCCGCTCCTGGCGCGCTCGATGGAGCTCGGCCGCTCGTTCATCATCCAGAAATACCAGCGAGAGGTCCAGCCGCTCCGGCTCCTGCTGACCGGCCTGGGCGTGAGCACGCTGCAGTGCCCCGACATGGAGTATTTCTCCGGTCCGGTGAGCATCAGCAACGCCATCCCGACCTTCTACAAGAGCCTCGCGGTGAGATACATCGAACGCAACTACCCGATGCCGGACGCCGGGCGGATCGCCCGCGCCCCGCATCCTTTCGTCCCCGATTTCCTCTCCGTCGACCCGGACGCGCTGCTCCGGATTCCCGACAAGAATGTCGACGCCCTGGACCGCCTGCTGCTGGCCCTTTCGGGCGGACGCTTCCGCCTGCCGGTGCTGGTGCGCAAGTACTTCAGCTGCGGGGCGAAGCTGGTCTGTTTCAACGTGGACCCGGATTTCTGCGACAGCCTGGACGGCCTGATCTTCCTGCGCTACAGCGATTTCCCCGAGAACACCCTCAATTCCATCATCCGTGGCCTCCCGGACGACCTGCAGGACAGGATCCGCGAGCGTTTCTACGGTCCTAAAACCGCCCGGGCCTGATGGACAGTCCGCTTTGGGTATATTTGCTGGGCCTCGTGGCGATGGGTGTCTACGGCAGCCGGATCCTGATCCAGTGGTATCTGTCGGAGAAGCACCACCGCGTGGAGTCGCCGGGCATCTACTGGGTGCTCAGCAGCCTCGGCGCCGTGCTTCTGTATGTCTACGGCTGGCTCCGCAAGGACCTTTCCATCATCGTCGGCGAGAGCCTCGGCTACTACGTCTACATGTGGAACATCAGCGTGATGGGGCTCTACAAGAAGGTGCCGCGCATCGTGCCCATCCTGCAGGCCATCTTCCCGCTGGTCATCATCGGGCTCATCATCAAGGATTTCCCCGTGTTCGTGGACACGTTCCTGCACAACGAATATGTCCCCCTGGGCCTGCTGCTCTTCGGCATCGCGGGCCAGGTCACCTATGAGGTCCGCTCCATCTACCAGCTGGTCTACAGCTACCGCCGCCACCAGTCCATCCTGCCCCTGGGCCATTGGGTGCTCGCCGTGATCGGCTCGCTGATGATCATCATCTACGGCCTGATCCGCCACGACTGGGTGCTGGCCATCGGCCAGTTCTCCATCTTCTTCTCCATCCGCAACCTGATGCTCAGCCTGTCCGGCAGCAACGAAAAAGAATAGACTATGCAAAAGAAACTGACCGAACGCGTCTCCGCGTGGTTCAAGGCCCGGCGCAGGATGTATTCCATCTACTGCGAGTTGGGATATGTTCCCTGGCGCAAGTCGGCCAAGGCCCGGGTCCGCAAGCAGGGCGGCACCTATCTGGGCGGCCGCGAACTCATCCCGTTCATGAACGACGACGCCAAGCGTACGATCTCGCAGCTGGTTTTCCGGCCCGGCTACATGATGCGGGACTATGTCGTCAAGGGTGACCACGAGCACTATCTGGCGCCGCTCACGGCCCTGCTGGTGTTCTTTTCGGTGTTCACGCTCCTGCTGTCCATCCTGCAGCCGGCCGAGGCCGAGAAAAGCGTCTTCCAGAAGATCATCGAGAGCACCGACATGGACATCACCATCAAGTCGGACAGCACGGCTACGAGGACGGATACGCTTACCCTGGAGGCCCGGGCGAACCAGATTGGGAAAACGATCCGCGAGATCGTCGTCCTGGCGCACCTGGATTCCTATCCGGAGAAGGCGGACAAGCCGTGGAAAAAGTCCCTGGCGGCCTTCGAGAGCAATCTGCGCAGCAAGGGCGTCCAGATGTTCCTGGGCAATTTCCTGTGGCTGTGGCTGCTGCTGTGGGTGATGCTGCGGAAGAAGTATCAGATCAGTTTCTCCGGTGCGGCGGCCATCTCGGCGTATATCCTGTGTCAGCTGTGCATCTTCAACATGCTTTGGCTGCTGGTGACGTTCGGCAAGCACCACAACCCGAGCCTGCTGTTCTGCGCGATCCTGCTGGTGATCGACTACCACCAGTTGCTGGGGGTCTCCTACAAGAAGGCGGTCAGGCTCACGCTCAAGACCGGCCTGCTGTATGTCCTCTACCTCACCCTGCTGATCTTCCTGATCGCCCTGGTCGCTTCCCTGTTCCTGTTCATTCCCGCCAAGTAGCGGCTGACCGGACGAGAGCTAGCTTTCGTCCGGGACCCTGCTGCAACAAAAAGCCCCGCAACGATGTTGCGGGGCCTTCGTCCTTGCAATGTTTCCATTGCTCTGGTGACGCCTGCAGGATTCAAACCTGCGACCTTTTGATCCGTAGTCAAATGCTCTATTCAGCTGAGCTAAGGCGCCATTACCAACCGGCGCAAGGCCGGTCTATTCTACTCTGCCGGAGTCTCTTTCACGACACGCTTCGCCTCTTTGATGCGAGCCTTCTTACCAGCCAGGTTGCGGAGGTAGAAGATACGTGCGCGACGGACCTTACCGACTTTGTTCAGTTCAATCTTGTCGATTGCGGGAGACTCGTAAGGGAAGATACGCTCCACACCGATGCCGTTGGAAACTTTGCGGATGGTGAAGGTCTTCGTGTACGGAGTGGAACCACAAATCTGGATCACCACGCCACGGAAGCTCTGGAGTCTTTCCTTGTCGCCTTCCTTGATCCGGTAGGTCACCGTGATGGTGTCACCGGCCTTGAACTGCGGGTAGGAGGCAGTTTTGTTCGTGTTGAACGACTGCTCTACTAAGTTAATCAAATCCATAATATGTCAATGCTTACTGAAGAGGCAGCGTCATCAAACCGTTCGAAGAGAGGCTGCGTTCTTTTGGGATTGCAAAGATAGTGACTTTTCTTAATCTTGCAAAATATTTCGCAAAAAAGTTTGAGGCCTCCGACCTAAATGCTCTCCTCGGTCGCCTCCACGGGGATGCCGAGCATCGCGAGCTGCTCCACGAAAGCGTCCTCGAAGGCGCGCTCCGCGATGCGGCGGGACATATTCAGGATCAGGTTGCCGTTGACGCCGACGCAGGCGGAAGCGCCTGAATTGCCGCGCTGGCGGCCCAGGACGAAGTCAATGTCGCGCACGTACGGGCGCAGGGACTCCGGCAGGTCGATCTTGCCCAGGTTGGACAGGGTGTGCGTGCAGTAGCGGTCGCCCTTCAGCTTGTTGATCACGTCGATGATGGGCTTCTTCAGGAAGCGCGGAATGCAGTTGATGGCGAAGTTGTTCTCCAACTCCACGTTCTTGGCCACCTTCGGTTCCAGCTGGCTCGGCATCGAGTAGAGACGCTTCTGCGCGGACACGACCTCCAGGATGTGGTCGAAGTCGTAGTCGCCGTTGCGCACGTCCACGCCCAGGATCACATAGGAGGAGAAGTTGCGCAGGGTGCAGCCGCCGAAGATGCGGCGCAGGTCCACGGGCACGTTGACCTTGAGCACCGACCGGTGGCGGAGGGGATCCTTGCGGCGGACCTCCTGCAGGGCGGCCACCATTGCGGCCGTCATCAGTTCGGTCACCGTGGCCTGACGCGCCTTCGCCACTTCGGCGATGCGGCCCATCGGGATGCGGACCCGGAAGTTGCGCAGCTCTTTGACGCCCAGCAGACGGCCGTGGATATGGTAGGCGGGGTCATTCTGCTCCAGGGCGCCGCGCTTGCCGCCGAAATCGTCGAACGCGTCGGCCAGCTCCGAGGCGCAGGGCGCGTCGGACGGATCCAGGATGCGGCCGCCGTAGACCGGCGTCACGCCATAGCGGCGGCGGAGGTATTCCGCGGCCAGCGTGAGCAGGAAGGTCATGCCGCCGTTGCCGTCGGTCAGGAC
>LUZH01000020.1 GCA_001602885.1 Bacteroidales bacterium Bact_16
GTGCTCAGCGAGGCCGCCATCCGCGGCCGTGTCGACCACCTCGAGGGTCTGAAGGAGAACGTCATCTGCGGTCACCTCATCCCTGCCGGTACCGGCCTGAAGAACTACCAGGATATCATCGTCGGCCGCAAGGACGAACTGACCCAGGAGCTTAACGACCTGTAAACCCATGCGTAATCTCTACTTCGCAGCTTGTTGTTGTTCCGTACCGATCCCGATGACCGGCGCGGAGGGCAAGCTGTAGGTAGAGTTTCCGATACAGCTTATTCCGAGAACCTGCCAGTCATCGAGACTGACAGGTTCTTTTTTTGTGTATTATTCTTATATTTATGGTGTCATGATTTACAAAACACTGACTGACCTCATCGGGAACACACCCCTCCTGGAGGTCTCCGGCCTGGAAGGCCAGCAGGCGCGCATCGCCCTCAAACTCGAACTGTTCAACCCCGGCGGCAGCGTCAAGGACCGCATCGCCCTCGCCATGATCGAGGATGCCGAGAATTCCGGTGTCCTCAAGCCCGGCGCCACCATCATCGAGCCCACCAGCGGCAACACCGGCATCGGACTGGCCTGGGTCGCCCGCTCCAAGGGTTACAGCACCATCCTGACGATGCCCGACACGATGAGCGTCGAGCGCCGCAACCTGCTCAAGGCCTTCGGCGCACAGATCGTGCTCACCCCGGGTGCCGAAGGCATGAAAGGCGCCATCGCCAAGGCCGAAGAGCTCCGCCAGAGCACGCCGGGCGCCGTGATCCTGGGTCAGTTCGTCAATCCGGCCAACCCTGCCATGCACACCCGCACCACCGGCGAGGAAGTCTGGGCCGCCACCGACGGCGCCGTGGACATCTTCGTGGCCGGCATCGGCACGGGCGGCACCGTCAGCGGCACCGGCCGGGCGCTCAAGGCCCACAAGCCGGACGTGGAGGTCGTCGGCGTGGAACCCGCCTCCTCCGCCGTCATCACCACCGGCGTTCCCGGCAAGCACAAGATCCAGGGCATCGGCGCGGGCTTCGTCCCGCAGACCTTCCTCAAGGACTACGTCGACCGCGTGCTGACCGTCACGGACGACGACGCCTTCGACGGATCCCGCCTGCTCGCCGACCGCATCGGCCTGCTGGTCGGCATCTCCTCCGGCGCCGCGTTCAGCGCCGCCTACGCCCTGGCCCGCCAGCCCGAGAACAAAGGCAAACTCATCGTCGCCCTGCTGCCTGACACGGGCGAGCGTTACCTGTCAACCCCGTTGTTCGAAAAATAATGGAAGAACTGCTGTCCCAACTGATTGTATTGATGCGCCGGATCGTCTTCCCCGAGTATCTCGGGCAGGACGACCGGGCGCTTGACCTGATGTCCGTGCGGAGCGTGGTCCGCAAGATCGCCGGCGACAAGATCGCCGACGCCTTCATGGACCGTATCCCCTACATTTCCAAGATGTTGCACACCGACGTGGAGGCCATCGCCGACAACGACCCGGCGGTCACCGACCGGACGGAAGTCGTGCTCTGCTACCCGGGAATCCGGGTGATGCTCCACTACCGCACCGCGCACGAACTGCTCGAGCTCGAGGTCCCCGTGGCCCCGCGCCTGCTCACGGAAATGGCCCACTCGGCCACCGGCATCGACATCCACCCGGGCGCCCAGATTGGCAAATACTTCGCCATCGACCACGGCACCGGCGTGGTAATCGGCGCCACGACCGTGATCGGCCACCACGTCATGCTCTACCAGGGCGTCACGCTCGGCGCCAGGAACATCCGATACGATCATGACGGACGGCCGGTCGACGAGCCGCGCCACCCCATCCTGGAGGACAACGTGACGGTCTATGCCAACACGACCATCCTCGGGCGCGTGATCATCGGCCACGACACCGTGGTCGGCGGCAACGTCTGGCTCACGCACAGCGTGCCGCCGCGCTCGCGCATCCTGCAGACCCGCGCCATCGAGCAACCGCTCTTCGCCGACGGCGCAGGCATCTGATCCGCATCGCAAAAAAGGCGCTGCCCCTGGAGGGGCGGCGCCGATTTTTTTCATAACACCGGCCATTCAGTCCGGTGCGTCAGCCACATAGTCAAGTCGGTCGGTAATGTCAGTTAGTCAATTCTATCTTTCAAAGAGTACTGTAGAGAGGTAGCGTTCACCAGTGTCGGGCAGCAGCGCGACGATGAGCTTGCCGGCATATTCAGGCTTCTTCGCCAGCCGGTAGGCCGCGCTGAAAGCGGCGCCGGAGGAGATGCCGACCAGCAGGCCCAGGCGGTCGGCGAGCAGGCGGGCGCCTTCGAAGGCGTCGTCATCGCTGACGGTCAGCACTTTGTCGACATAGTCCGCGAGGAAAGTCTGCGGGACGAAACCGGCTCCGATGCCCTGGATCTTATGCTTGCCCGGGGTGCCCGTCGTGATGACGGCGGAGGAGGAAGGTTCCACGCCGAAGATTTCGACGCTGCTCTTGTGGGCCTTCAGGCCCTTGCCGGTACCGCTGACGGTGCCGCCCGTGCCGATGCCGGCCACGAAGACGTCCACTTGTCCGCCGGTATCACGCCAGACCTCCTGCGCGGTGGTCCTTTCATGGGCTGCCGGATTGGCCAGGTTAGTGAATTGCCCGAGGATCACGGCGCCGGGAGTGTTCTGACGGATTTCTTCTGCTTTGGCGATGGCGCCTTTCATTCCTTCGGCGCCCGGGGTGAGGACGATCTGCGCGCCGAAGGCCTTGAGCAGGTTGCGGCGCTCGACGCTCATCGTGTCGGGCATCGTCAGGATGGTGTTGTAGCCTTTGGCCCGTCCCACCCAGGCAAGCCCGATGCCGGTGTTGCCGCTGGTAGGTTCCACGATCGTGGCGCCGGGCTTCAGGACTCCCGACTGCTCGGCATCCTCGATCATCGCGAGTGCGATACGGTCCTTGACGCTGCCTCCGGGATTGTTGCGTTCGAGTTTGAGGGCAAGACGGGCCTGCTGTCCTTCCAGGCCGCGGACCTCCAGAAGCGGGGAGTTTCCGATGAGGTCGGTGAGATTTTGATACAACATGGTATTCTATGCTTTAACGGGTGGGTATCAGTTGTTTCCGAAGGCCTGCTCCAGGTCCGCGATGATGTCGTCGACGTGCTCGACGCCGATGGAGAGGCGGATGGTGGTGGGCGTAATGTGCTGCTCGGCGAGCTCCGCGGGGCTGAGCTGGGAGTGCGTGGTGGTGTAGGGATGGATCACCAGGCTCTTGACGTCGGCCACGTTGGCCAGCAGCGAGAAGATCTGGAGCCGGTCGATGAACTGCCAGGCGTCTTCCTGCGTTCCCTTGATCTCAAAGGTGAAGATGGAAGCGGCCCCGTTGGGGAAATAGCGCTGATAGAGCGCGTGGTCCGGATGGTCGGGGAGCGCGGGATGGTTGACGCGCGCCACCTTGGGGTGCTTGGAGAGATACTCGACCACCTTGAGCGCATTCTGCGTGTGGCGCTCGATGCGGAGCGGAAGCGATTCGACGCCCTGCAGGAGGATCCACGCGTTGAACGGGCTGATGGCGGCGCCGGTGTCGCGCAGCAGCACGGCACGGATACGCGTCACGAAGGCGGCTGCACCGGCCACGTCGGCGAAGACGGCGCCATGATAGCTCGGATCCGGTTTGGCGAGCGTGGGATATTTGTCGGCGTTGGCTTTCCAGTCGAACTTGCCGCCGTCCACGATCACGCCGCCGAGGGAACTGCCGTGACCGCCGATGAACTTGGTCGCGGAATGGACCACGATGTCAGCTCCGTGCTCGAGGGGACGGATGAGAATGGGCGCGAAGGTATTGTCGACGATAAAGACGATATTGTGTCTGTGGGCCACGGCAGCGATGCCCTCGAAGTCAGCGACGTCGGAGTTGGGGTTGCCCAGCGTCTCGGCGTAGATGACCTTGGTGTTGGGGCGGATGGCAGCCTCCAGCGCCTTGAGGTCGTTTACGCGGACGATGGTATGTTCGACACCCTGGGTGGAAAGGGTATGGGTGATCAGGTTGTAGGTGCCGCCGTAGAGGTTGTCCGCGGCGATCACGTGGTCGCCCTGCTGCAGGATGTTCTGCAGGGCGTAGGTAATGGCAGCAGCGCCGGAAGCGACGGCTAGGCCGGCCACACCGCCTTCGAGCGCGGCGACGCGCTCCTCGAAAACGGACTGGGTGGAGTTGGTCAGACGACCGTAGATATTGCCCGGGTCACGCAGGCCGAAGCGGTCGGCGGCGTGCTGGGAGTTGCGGAACACATAAGAGGTGGTCTGGTAGATAGGAACCGCGCGGGAATCAGATGCGGGATCTGGATTCTCCTGGCCGACGTGGATGGCCAGTGTCTCGACGTGATAATTCTGCTTGCTCATATTCTTTTATCTTTTATCTGTTGTTTCTTGTGTTTTGTCCGTCTGGCATTGGCAAAGGTCGATAGTCTGGAAATAATTTCCAAAGGTTTTGAAAAACTTGGAAAATATTCCTATTTTTGCAAAGTATTTAGAAACATTATACCGCGCTTAACGCAGTTAGCGAAGCCGGACAGATTTTTTATCTTTCAGCCTTATGAGCGGACTGGACAACGTGGACATTTCCATCCTGCGGATCCTCCAGGAGGACGCCGCCCTGACCAACAAACAGATCGCAGCGCGCGTGCACCTTTCGCCCACGCCCGTGTTCGAGCGCATCAAGCGCCTGCGCGAGCAGGGCTACATCAAGGGCTACGTGGCCGTCCTGGACACGGAGAAACTGGACTGCGCCTTCATCGCGTTCTGCTACATCAAGATGAAGCAGCATTCCTTCGAGAACGCGAAGCGCCTGATGGACGCCGTGCAGACGATGGACGAGGTGGGCGAATGCTACAACATCTCGGGCGACTACGACTTCCTGCTCAAGATCTACGTGTCCAGCATGAAGGAATACCAGCAGTTCGTGCTGCGGATCCTGGGCGAGCTGGACTGCATCGGCGGGCTCAACAGCTGCTTCGTGATGGGCGAAGTCAAGAACACGCACGCCATCCCGGTGCGCTGAAAATAATTTTTTTGTTTATCTTTGGCGAAAGTAGAGTATTACCCGATGAAGCCTTTCCCTTCGCTTGAGATCGTTCCCCCGCTCAAGGGGATCACCAAAGCCGAACTCCTCGACAGCATCCGCCCGCTGATGGAGTTCGGGCCCCGCTACATCAATGTCACGTGCCACCGCGACGAATACGAGTTCCGGCAGGAGCCGGACGGCGGCTACACGCGGCACCTGCTGCGCAAGCGCATCAGCCAGACCGCCGTCTGCGCCGCCGTGCAGGCCGCCTTCCCCGACGTGGAGGTGGTCCCGCACCTGATCTGCGGCGGGGCGACCGCCGACCAGATCGAGTCGCAGCTGCAGGATTTCAAGTTCATGGGCATCCGCAACATCCTCGTTCTGCGGGGCGACGCCCTGCCGGGCGAGAAGCGCTTCGCGCCGGAGCCCGGCGGCTACGCGCATGCCGACGAGCTGGTCGCGGCCATCCGCCGCTTCGAGGCGGCGCAGGGCGGCGGCCGCATCTTCACGCTCGGCGTGGGCGGCTATCCCGAGAAACATTTCGAGTCTCCCAATCTGGAGACAGACATCAGATACCTCAAGCAGAAGGTCGACGCCGGCGCCGACCAGATCATCACCCAGATGTTCTTCGACAACGCCGTGTTCTATGATTTCGTGGCGCGCTGCCGCGCCGCGGGCATCACCGTCCCCATCGTTCCCGGCCTCAAGCCCCTCTCCAGCGCCCGCCAGGTCGGGCTGCTGCCGGAGAGCTTCTCCATCGACATCCCCGTCGAACTCACTGCGGAGGTCACCGCGCACCCGCAGGATGCCTACCGCATCGGCGAGGAGTGGTGCAAGGCGCAGTGCCGCGACCTGCTCGCCCACGGCTACGAGGAGGTCCACTTCTACACGATGGGCCGCAGCGACAACATCGTCAACATCCTCAAAGACTGCTTCTGATGGGCGGACTGGAGCAGGCACTGGCCGGCAGGATCCTGATCCTGGACGGAGCGATGGGCACGATGCTCCAGCGCTACGGCCTGTCGGGCAACAGCGAAGCCTTCAACCTGTCCCGTCCCGAGACCATCCGCGACATCCACCGCGCCTACATCGAAGCCGGCGCGGACATCATTTCGACCAATACCTTCAGCGCCAACGCCATCTCGCAGGCCGAATACGACAGTGCCGATCAGGCGCGCGCGTTTGCGCGGGCGGGCGCGCAACTGGCCCGCGCCGAGGCGGACGCCGCCGGCCGGCCCGTCTGGGTGGCCGGCTCGATGGGCCCCACGGGCAAATCCCTCACCCTCGCGCAGGACCTTTCCGACCCGGCTTTCCGGCCTTATTCCTTCGACCAGATGGCCGAAGCCTACGCCGAGCAGATCCGGGGCCTGGTGGAAGGCGGCGTGGACGCGCTGCTGCTGGAGACCTGCTTCGACGCACTCAACGCCAAGGCCGCCATCTACGCCATCAGCGGCATCCCGGAAGCCGCCGCGCTCCCGCTGCTGATCTCCGTGTCGGCCAGCGACCGCAGCGGGCGGACACTGACCGGGCAGACGCTGGAAGCGTTCTACCGGTCGGTGCAGCACGCCCGGCCGCTGAGCTTCGGACTCAACTGCTCGCTGGGCGCCGAAGAGCTGGCGCCGCTCGTCGCAGACGTGGCCTCCTGGGCCGGCTGCGCCGTGAGCTGCCACCCCAACGCCGGCCTGCCCAACGAGATGGGCGCCTACGACGAGACGCCCGACCAGACGGCCGCCGCCCTCCGGCGGATGGCGCAGGACGGGCTCGTCAACATCGTCGGCGGCTGCTGCGGCACCACGCCGGAGCACATCCGCGCCATCGCCGCAGCCGTGCACGGCATCCCGCCGCGGCCCCGCCCGGAGCAGGACAGGCGCCTGTCCGTGAGCGGCCTGGAGTCCGTCACGCTGGACATGCGCAACAGCCGCTTCACCAACATCGGCGAGCGCACCAACGTGGCCGGTTCCCGCAAATTCGCCAAACTCATCGCCGCAGGCGACTACGATACGGCCCTGCAGATCGCTGCCGGGCAGATCGAGAACGGCGCGTCCATCATCGACGTCAACATGGACGACGCGATGCTGGACAGCACCGCCGAGATGGAGCGCTTCCTGCGCCAGATCGCGGGCGACCCCGCCGTGGCGCGCGCCGCCCTGATGGTCGACTCGTCGCACTGGGAGACGCTCCTGGCGGGCCTCAAGAACGCCCAGGGGCGCTGCATCGTCAACTCCATCTCCCTGAAGGAGGGCGAGGCGCCCTTCCTCGCCAAGGCGCGGGAGATCCACCGCCTGGGCGCCGCCGTGGTCGTGATGGCCTTCGACGAAGAGGGCCAGGCCACGACCTACGACCGCAAGATTGCCATCTGCGCGCGGGCGTTCCGGCTGCTCACGGAGCAGGCCGGCTTCGACCCCTGGGAGATCGTCTTCGACGTCAACGTGCTGTCCGTCGGCACCGGCATCGCGGAGCACGCCCGCTACGGCGTGGACTTCATCGAGGCCGTCCGCTGGGTCAAGCAGAACCTGCCGGGGGCGCTGACCTCCGGCGGCATCTCCAACCTCTCCTTCGCCTTCCGCGGCAACAACACGGTCCGCGAGGCGATGCACGCCGTCTTCCTCTACCACGCCATCGCGGCCGGCCTGGACATGGGCATCGTCAATCCCGGGATGCTGCGCATCTACGACGAGATCGAGCCGAAGCTGCTGCGCTGCACGGAAGACGTCATCCTGGACCGCGACCCCGAAGCGACCGAGCGCCTGATCGCGCTGGCGCAGAGAATCGCGGAATCCGGGCAGAACAGCCCGGGAAATCCGGGACAACCCTCCGGAAAAGAAGGGGGTCTTCCCGAAAAAGCCGGGGAATCCGGGACGTCCCTCTCCGTGGGGGAACGCCTGTCCCGGGCCCTCGTGTCCGGCGGCTCGCCGCGGCTGAAGGAGGACCTGCTGGAAGCACTGGCGGAGAAGGGCCGCGCGGTGGACGTCATCGAAGGGCCGCTGATGGCCGGGATGGCGCGCGTCGGCGAGCTCTTCGCCGCCGGCAAGATGTTCCTCCCGCAGGTCGTCAAGTCCGCCAAGGTGATGCGTGACGCCGTGGACATCCTCCAGCCCTATATGGGCGAGGAGGGCGAAGGCAGCGCCAAGCCCCGGTTCCTGCTGGCCACGGTCAAGGGCGACGTCCACGACATCGGCAAGAACATCACCGGCATCGTGCTGCGGTGCAACGGATTCGAGGTCACCGACCTCGGCGTGATGGTCCCCAAGGAGACCATCCTGGAGCAGGCGGCCGCCATCGGCGCCGACCTG
>LUZH01000021.1 GCA_001602885.1 Bacteroidales bacterium Bact_16
CTACATTTGCAGTAACCAACGAACTGATTATGGCCTACGACATTTCCATCAAACTCCCCCAGGGCTGGCTCACCGAGCTGGACTCCTACGTGGACGAATCCGGCGTGGAGATCACGCACCTCTCCTGCCACCTTCCCAACGACAAGAAGCAGACCGACGAAGCGCTGATCGACGCCTATGTGGGTCCGATGCCGGAGGACACGACGGCGGCGGACCAGGCGCTGGCCAACTACGCCGACACCGTCGGTTTCGACGACGACGATCCCGAGGACTTCGACCCCGTGGTCGAATGGCCGTTCAACGGCAAGAAAGCCTACGGCTTCGAGGCCATCGCCGAGGATGACTCTCCGATGCGGATGATGTGCATCGAGCTCAAGAAGGACATCCTCGTGATCCTGGTCGTGCTGGCCAAGGACGACGACACGCTCGTGGAGGCCGTCACGCTCGCCGAGCGCGGACTGCGCCTCAAGTAGATGGACCAACCCAAGATCGAGCGCGTCCTGCGCCTGATGACCCTGATGTCGGGGAGCGTCGAATACACCGTCGACGAGCTGGCCGACAAGTTGGACACGTCCTACCGCTCGATCTACCGCTACATCGATACGTTCAAGGCCTGCGGCTTCGCCGTCGAGAAGGTCCACGGCAACGTCTACCGCCTCGCGAAGATGTCGCCCCGCTATCCCGACCTCGACAAGCTGGTCTATTTCTCCGAAGAGGAGGCCTACCTGGTCAACCACCTCATCGACCGCCTGGACCCGACCAATGCCCTGAAAGCGGGCCTGCAGCGCAAGCTGGCGGCCATCTACAGCAGCACCAGCATCGCCGACTACATCGACAAGCGCTCCAACGCCGCCAACGTCGAATCCCTCTCGCGCGCCGTGCGCGAAAAGAAAGCCGTGCGCCTGCTTCGCTACGAATCCGGCCACAGCGGACAGATCCGCGACCGCCATGTGGAGCCGTTCGGCTTCACCACCAATTTCATCGACGTCTGGGCCTTCGACCTGGAGGACGGGCGCAACAAGATCTTCAAGATCAGCCGCATGGAGGAGGTCCAGGTGCTCGAGGACGAGGCCTGGACGCGCGAGGCGGAGCACGAGCGCCTGGGAATGGACGTCTTCCGGATGGCCGGGCGAGAGGAGTTCCGCGTCCGGCTGCGCCTCTCGATGAAGGCCAAGAACCTCCTGACGGAGGAATACCCCCTCGCCGAGCGCGACCTGACGCAGGATGCGGACGGGTCGTGGATCCTCGACACCGGCATCTGCGCCGTGGCCGGCGTCGGCCGCTTCGTCAGCGGCCTGGCCGGCGAGGTCCAGATCCTGGACGGCGAGCCGCTCCGCGACTATCTGCGGGAATATCAGGAAAAGTTCTCTGCCGTTTTCGAACTGTAGGCTAAAGCACCGTGTCCGTCTCGGCGGTGCTCAACCCCACGTCCAGGCGGTCCAGCGCGATGCTTTTGGCGCTTACGAATCCCTTGGAGAGCGCTTCGGCGGGAATGGTCTTGGTGCCTTCGTACGTGACGCCGTCGCCATCATAAACCGTGAAAGAGAAGATATCGTCCTGCGTGGTGTTTCCGTTCCGGATGGCCACGTAGGTCAGGTCGGTGCTGGCGGCAGGCCGGACCACCGTCAGGTCGCCTGTTTCGGCCTCGCCCGTGGCCAGGTTGCAGGATGTGGCAATCTGCCCCTCGGACGACGACAGGATCACCGTACTGGCCGGGATCGGGGCCTCGCCGAACTTGAATCCGAAGCGGTAGATGCTCTGCTGGTTCTCGAAAACGGCTCTGTCTGTCGTCAGCGTGCCGTGAGCAGAATCCTTTGATGATACCGTCACGATGGCTTTTATGTAGTCGAAACTTTCCTCGATGGAACCGTCTCCCGTCAGCAGGCCGTTCTGCCCCTCATAGGTCCACAGATAGTCCGAACGCCGCGGGAAAAGCAACGCCAGTTCATCACCCTCGCTGATCAGGGAACTCAGCGACAGCGGACCGGACAGCGTGGCGTTGAGAGGCTTCTCGCCGGCTCCCGGCGTCACTTCCAGGAAGCCGACATACTGGCCTTCCAGATATACGTTCACCTTCTCGTCGGCCTTCCAATACGCATTGAGCGTCTTGTCTTCCACCAGGTCCAGCGCTTTCGTCCCGTCGGCCGCGGACTTGGACGCCTGGACCGTCGTCATCCACACGACGGCATCCTTGCCCGGATCTTCTTCCAGGACCAGACCTTCTTCGAGCCGCTGGCAACCGGTCCAGGCCAGGACGCTGAATAGAGCGATGATCGGTAATATATGCTTCTTCATATCCTTGTCATTCTGCAACATAATACGCCTTCCCTTCCGGGATCACGCTGCCTGTAAACTTGAGGAACGCCATCGCTCCGCTGCCGTCGACGCCGAGGACATACACCGTGCCGGCCGGCTTGTCGGTCGCGGTATCCGCTCCCTGAAGGATATTCCCGGACCGGGCCGTCACGTCCGAAGCGACAAGCTTGGTCAGGGAAATCTTGCCTTCGGACACGGCCGACGCGTCCGCGACGATGATTGCGGCC
>LUZH01000022.1 GCA_001602885.1 Bacteroidales bacterium Bact_16
ATGCACACAAGAATATGAAACTCCATAGAATCTTTGCAGCCGTCGTCGCGGGGCTGGTCCTGACCAGCTGTGGGGATGAATTCCTCACCTCCCACGCGACCCATCAGGGAGAGGCGGGAGCGGAAGCGACCGAAGGCGCCATCCTGTCCTATCTGACCGCGACCTACCAGCCGCTCCTGATGGACTCCTACGCAGACTACAACTACAACCATATCCTGCTGCTCTCCGACCTCCGCTCCGACGACATCTACAAGGGCGGCGGCGATGCCGGCGACCAGTCCTGGATGTACCACCTGTCCCTGTTCCAGATTCCTGCCTCCGAGAGCCCTGCGGGCATCTGGAGCCTCTACTACACGGCCATCGCCCGCGCCAACAACACGGTCCTGGCCATCGACAACGCTGTCGGCTTCGACTCCGACGCGGCCAAGGCCCGCCTGGCCGGCTACCGCGCCGAGGCGCTCTTCCTGCGCGCCTACTACCTGCACCACCTGTGGAAGCTCTACGGCAACATCCCCTTCTTCACCGAGCCGCTGGACGACCCGTTCATGGCGCCGCAGAAGAGCGCCGACGAGATCTATGCCTGCATCATGGCCGACATCGATGCGGCCGAGACGGCGGCGGGCCAGGCGGGCGCCGAGTTCCCGCTCTGCACCAACGGCGGCGCCAGGCAGGCGCGCGTCAACCTGGCCGCGCTCTATATGCTGAAGGCCCGCGTGGTGATGTACCAGCAGGATCAGTCCCGCTACAATGAGGTGGCCGCCGACATGGCGGAGATCATCAACGCCGGCAGCTACCGCCTGGTGGACTTCGACAGCCTGTGGACCGGCGCCGACGAGAACGACTTCTCCGCGGAGTCCATCTTCGAGACCAACCAGATCTCCGACGGCAAACGCGACTGGGGCAGCGCCTGGACAGGCTGCGGCACCAACCTCCCCGCCTACATCTCCCCGAACGAGCTCAGTGATCCCGTCTTCTGCGGCGGCTGGGGCTTCGGCCCCGTGCGCCAGAGCACCTGGGACATGTATGAAGACGGCGACATCCGCCGCGAGGGCTCCATCAACAAGTTCGCGGCCGGCACCTACGGCGCCCGCTTCCAGGACACCGGCCTCTTCCAGAAGAAGTACGCCGCCCGCACCGCCCTGCGTTCGCCGATCGGCACCGTGGACCTCAACTATCCCAACAACCTGATCATCTTCCGCTACGCCGAGACCCTGCTCAACTATGCCGAGCTGGTGGGTTGCGAGGGCGCAGCGGCGGCCGGCGGACTCACTCCGCAGGAGTGTATGGACGCCGTCCGCGCCCGCGCCGGTCTGGGCTCCGTCCCCGTGAGCCTGGAGAGCGTCAAGGCCGAGCGCCACAAGGAATTCGTGGGCGAAGGCATGCGCTTCTGGGACCTCATCCGCTGGGGTGACGCCGCCTCCGTGCTGACCGAGAAAGACGAGGCGCACCAGAGCGTCCGCACCTTCAACCCGGACAAGGACAAGTACCTCCCGATCCCGCAGAGCGAGATGAGCCGCACCGCCGGTACCGGCGAGTTCGAGCTTCGCCAGAACAATGGTTATTAATGGATAAAAGCATCTGATTATGAAGAAGATATTCAACCTCATCCTCCTGGCCGGAACGGCGGCGACCCTGCTGTTCTCCTGCCGCCCGATGGACCTCGACGTCCACCAGCTGGGCGCGGCTCCTTCCGAGGATCAGCTCTCCTTCTCCTGCGCGCCGTCCGCCGACACCCCCAACATCCTCGAGCTCACCAACACCTCTTCGGTGAAGGGCGTCGCCCTCTGGGACCTCGGCAACGGCGCGACCGCCAAGGGAGACAAGGTCTCCGCGACCTATCCCTTCAAGGGAGAATACACCGTGACGATGTCGCTCTATACGACCGGCGGCTTCGCAACCATTTCCCAGGTGGTCACCGTCGAGAACGACGACTACGGCCTGCTGGACACCCCGGGCTTCAACGCCCTGACCGGCGGCGCCGACGCCGCTGAAGGCAAGACCTGGGTCTTCGCCCGCTACACCGAGGGCCACTTCGGCGTGGGCGACGTCAACGCCGCGCCCGAGGCCAACGGCCCCGCGTGGTGGAAATGTCCCGCCAACGGCAAGGACGGCAGCTCGCTCTACGACAACAAATACACCTTCATCCAGAAGGGCACCAAGCTCATCTGGAAGAACAACGGCTACATCTACACCAATGAGAGCGGCATGAACCACCTCGGTGTCCCCGGCACGCCCAACGCGGCCGTCGGCGACTTCGACGTGCCCTACGTCCCGGCCGAAGGCCTGACCTTCAACCTCGACGAGGCGGCCGGCGTGCTGACCCTCGGCGGCGACGCCTTCCTGGGCTTCTACACCGGCGTGAGCGAATACAACATCATCACGCTCAACGAGCACCTGCTCTATGTCTGGTGCCGCAGCGCGGCCGAGCCCGGCAACGCCTGGTACTTCATGTTCGTCCCGGAGGACGAGCTCGTGGAGCCGCAGCCGGTCCCCGTCGAGCCGAAACCGGAGTCCGAACCGGCCTGGTTCCGTCCTAACGCCCCGACCAACCTGCTCGGCACGAGCCTGGACTACGAAAGCTGGTTCAGCGGCGCCGACTGGGCCGGCGGCCTGGAGGCCGGCATCGCCGTCAAGAACGACATCGTGATCACCGTCCCCGAGGGCATCGGCGGCGGCGAGTGGATGGGCCAGTTCAAGATCCGCACGAACATCCCGGCCGGCGCCCGTGAGCGCTTCGACTTCAGCTGCAACATCGCCTCCACGCAGGCCGGCACGGCCACCGTCAAGATGACGGCAGCCGACGACCCTGCCGACGATTCCTTCTTCTATGACGGCAACGTGGCCGTCCCCGCGGGCGGCAGCGTGACCTTCGAGCAGCCCGACAAGATGCTGTTCGACGGCACGGAGAGCATCCTGCTGGTCTTCGACTTCGGCCGCTTCCCGGCCGGTTCCGTGATCACCATCTCCGACCTCTGCCTGCAGAAGCACATCCCCCTGAGCGAGAAGCCCGAGGTTGTGAACTTCTGGCCGGCCGCCAACGTGACCACGTCGCAGTGGTTCAGCGGCGCCGACTGGGCAGGCGGCCTGACGGCTGATTTCCAGATGCTGGAAGGCAACGGCTTCGAGCTGACGGTCCCCGAGGGCACCGGCGGCAGCGAGTGGATGGGCCAGTTCGCCCTGCACACCGACATCCAGGCCCTGAACTCCCACCGCTATGAGTTCTCCGCCCGGATCGCCTCGACCGCGGCGGGCACCATCACCGTCAAGATCTCCAACGATCCCGAAGAGGATGACGCCCACCTGCTCAACTACGACAATGCCGTCGGCATCGTCGAGGGCGCGGTGACCTACCGGCTCAAGGACATCTATCCGAAGCCGCAGGATGCAGACGCCGTCCAGGTGATCTTCGACTTCGGCCGCATCCCGGCCGGCACGAAGGTCACGGTCACGGACATCGTTTTCCAGGAATACATTGATTAGTTGGTTATAGAATAAATACATTGGGTTAATTGGACGCGGGGGCGGGATGTTGTAATGGGCCCGCCCCCCTTTATCGAAAAACTATGCAGAAAATGTTGTCCCTGATTGCTTCCTTCCTGCTTCTGGCCGCCTGCGGCGAGAAGACGCCGGAGCCCGTGCCGGCCGCGCCTGAAATATCGTTCGCGTGTACGGAAATGGCCCTCGACCCCCAGGGGGGCGAGACCACGGTGCGCGTGAGCGCGACGGCGGCGTGGACCGTGACCACGGACGGGCAGGAATGGTTCGCGCTGGCCTCCCCGGAGCAGATTTTCAAAGGCGAGAGCCTGCTGAAGGTGTCCGCGCAGCCCAACCTGGGCGGCGACGCCCGCCAGGGCGAGCTCCGCTTCACCAGCGGCGGTCACACCGCGACGCTCGTCGTCCGGCAGGAGCCGTGCTCGTTTGTCCCGGAGGGCTACCGGATGGTCTGGCATGACGAATTCTCGGGCGCCTCGTCGGAGCTGGCCACCAAGTGGCGCTTCGAGGACTGGGCCCCGGGCCGCGTCAACCACGAGCTTCAGCGCTATACGCCCGACGACCGGCGGACGTCGTTCGTCGAGGACGGCGCGCTGCACATCGTGGCGCGCAAGGAGGGCAACCAGGTGATTTCCGCCCGGATGAACACCCGCGGATCCTGGCTCTACGGTTACATGGAAGCCGCCATCTGGCTCCCGGAGGGCAAGGGTACATGGCCCGCTTTTTGGATGATGCCGGACGACATGTCCCGGGGCTGGCCGGCCTGCGGCGAGATCGATATCATGGAAGAAGTGGGCGTGCACGCCAATTATACCTCGTCCTCGATCCACTGCCAGGCCTACAACCACGTCAAGGGCACGCAGAAGACGGCCGAACGCCTGACGGCGGGCGCCGAGAGCGGCTACCACGTGTACGCCCTCGAGTGGACGGCCGACTGTATCCGAACCTACGTAGACGGGAAAAAACTTCTCGAGTTCAAGAACGACCAGGCCGGGAACGACGACACCTGGCCCTTCAACAAGAAATTTTTCATCACCCTCAACCTGGCATGG
>LUZH01000023.1 GCA_001602885.1 Bacteroidales bacterium Bact_16
GCCTCGGCGTAGCCCATCGCGGCGCTCAGGCTGGAGTCCGGCACGCCCACGACGATGTCGGCCTCGACGGGGGACTCCTCATAGAGCAGCCGGCCGGTCAGCTTGCGGAAAGAATGGACGTTGGTCCCTTCGATGTCGCTGTCCGGACGGGAGAAGTAGATGTATTCCATCGCGCACATGAAGTGGTGGCGGAAGTCGGAGTAGAAGTTGCTGCGCAGGCCGTGGTGGTCGATGGTGACGATCTCGCCCGGCTCGATGTCGCGGACGAAGGTGGCGCCGACGGCGTCGAGCGCGCAGGTCTCGCTGCTGACCACGTAGCCGTCGCCGAGGCGGCCGAGCGACAGCGGGCGCAGGCCGTGCTTGTCGCGGCAGACGTAGAGGCGGTTCTTGGTCATGATCAGGAAGGCAAAGGCGCCTTCGATCATGTTGAGCGCCTCCTTGATGGCCATGATGCGCGGGCGGTGGCGTTCCTTGTTGTCCTTGCGGATGAGGTGGGCGAGGATCTCGCTGTCCGACGAGGACTGGAAGAGGCTGCCGTGGTCTTCAAGATAGTGGCGGAGCTGCTCGGAGTTGACGAGGTTGCCGTTGTGCGCCAGGGCGAAATCGCCCGTATTGTGGCGGAAGAGGAACGGCTGGACGTTCTCGATGCTGCCGCCGCCCGTGGTCGAATAACGGACGTGGCCGATGGCCATCGAGCCGGGCAGGCCGGAGAATTTGTCCTCGTCGTTGAAGATCTCGTGCACCAGGCCTTCGCCCTTGATCCGGCGCAGGACCTGGTCGTCTCCGCAGGCGACGATGCCGCAGCCTTCCTGGCCGCGGTGCTGAAGGGCGTGAAGCCCGTAATAGACCAGGCTGGCTGCATCCGGGACGCCATAGACGCCGAAGACGCCACACTCCTCGTGGAGCTCGCTTTCTTGTGTGTGAATCATCACACAAAATTACTTTCAAACCGAGAGATATGCAATATATTTTGTAACTTCGTGCCCACAATTTTCAATGATATTATGAAAGCCATCCTCAGCACTGATTTTCATTTCCCCGGACAGGTTGCCAAGTACACCGGCAAGGTCCGTGACGTGTACAGCATCGGCTCCGACTACCTCGTCATGGTGGCCACCGACCGCATCTCCGCCTTCGACGTCGTCCTCCCCAAGGGCATTCCCTACAAGGGTCAGGTTCTCAACCAGATAGCGTCCAAGTTCCTCGATGCCACCACCGACATCCTCCCCAACTGGAAGATTGCCGAGGTGGACCCGATGGCCACGATCGGCTGGCGCTGCGAGCCCTTCAAGGTGGAAATGGTGATCCGCGGCTATCTGACCGGTCACGCCTGGCGTGAATACAAGGCCGGCAAGCGCACCCTCTGCGGCGTCGCCCTGCCGGAGGGCATGGTCGAGAACCAGCGCTTCCCGGAGCCCATCATCACGCCGACCACCAAGGCCGCCGAAGGACACGACGAAGACATCAGCAAGGAGGAGATCATCGCCCAGGGCATCGTGTCCCGCGAGGACTACGAGCAGCTCGAGAAATACACCCGCGCCCTCTATGCCCGCGGCTCCGAGATCGCGGCCGGCAAGGGCCTGATCCTGGTCGATACCAAATACGAATTCGGCAAGCGCGACGGCAAGATCATCCTGATGGACGAGATCCACACGCCCGACTCTTCCCGTTACTTCTACGCCGAAGGCTACGAGGAGCGCCTCGCGAAGGGCGAGCGCCAGAAGCAGCTCTCCAAGGA
>LUZH01000024.1 GCA_001602885.1 Bacteroidales bacterium Bact_16
CCCGGTAATGGCATTGAAGGTGCCGGAGGTGTAGAGATGCGTGGTCGCGGCATCATCCGTCCGGGCGATGGACACCGACGAGATGCGATAGTTGGTCGGTACGTTGAGCACCCGGAACTTGAAGACCAGCCGGGCCATCGCATGCTTGAAATGGAAAGTCGCGGAAAGCGGGGACATGGTTGCCGGATCCAGGGACCCGTTGGCGTTGGTCAGGTTCTGCTCCGCATACATCAGGTCCTTCTGCTCGGATACCTTGAAGGGGATTCTCGTCGGGCCGACGGAAGGCAGATAGGCGTCCTGGATCCAGGGAGCATACGCATAGAGGTCGGCCGTCTTGTCGTCAGTCCGCTGCAGCAGGACGAAAGAGGAAGCGTTGGTGGCATCCAGCGCGCCCGGCGAGGCCGTTCCGACATAGTCGAAGAGCCACTTGCCGCTGACCTTCTTCGCCCGCGCATTATAGACGCTGGACTTGAAGGGCGCGAAAACGGACGGGCTGTCTTCGTGGATGCAGGCGAAGATGCCGTAATAGCTGCCGTTGGCGAAATCGACCAGCGCCTTGGTCGCTTCGGATTCACCGTCCATGGAGACGCGGATGTCCACGGGCGCCTCCCGCAGCGACCCGACGGGGCGCGGCTGCTTGGAGCAAGCCCCGGCGGCCAGCGCGAGGACGCACAAGCCGGGCAAAATCCTATGGAAACCGAAGCCGCTCATACCTAATACATCAATTCCTGCCCGGGATGCGGGTTGTTTGCATCATTCCAATCGTAGTACTTCGCCGTCATGGAGACGAATCCCCGGTTCGGGATATCCAGCGTGATCAGGTAGCGCACCTTCTTCCCGGCCGGCCAGACAGCCAGCGTGGGATGGTCCGTCGGCGGGTCGGAGCAAAGCGGCACCGTAATCACCTCGGAACCGCGGACGCCGGCATAATCATCGACGATGTTGTAGCTGACCACCAGGCTGGCGCCAGCGGGAACCGTCTGGGGAAGGAGACAGAACACGCCGTCGAGCGTGTCTTCTTTCCGGACGGTCAGATACGTCCCGCTCCCCTGCTCCGGCAGGTTGGCATCCAGGCCGGTCTTCAGCTCGCCTCCGGCCGTACTGATCCGGTAGGAGGCTTTCGGGAAGTCGGCGCCCGACGGATCGGACGGCGAGACCAGCTCGCTCCAGGCACCGTCGACGCCGTTGGACGGAGATTCCTTGAAATAGAAATACCGGGATCCGATCACCTGCTGGATCTCGACGCTCGTGACACGCACTTTCTCGTGGATATTCAGCACGTCGTCATCCACCAGCGTCCCGATATAGTTGAAGCCGAACTCCACCTGCGTCATCCGGTGTTTGCTGAAGTCCAGCGGGAACGCGCCGCCCTCGTCGGTGCGGTCGCGGTCAAGCAGCGGCGGGGCGCAGAGGAAGTCGGCCTGGTCGGCCGCGGTCTCCGGCGGCGTGACGCGGATCAGCGGCGAGCCGGGCAGGTAGTCCGGCAGGCGCGCGACGACGCCGGCGTCCGTGACGGGGTCCTCCAGCACGATGTCGGCGTCCCCCTCCCGGTACGGAGCGTAGCAGAAGAAGCTCAGCGAGCCGTCGAGGGGCCAGTAAACCAGGTTGGGAGACAGGACACTGGTCGGCGAACGGGACACACCCTGCCAGGCGTGGTTCGCGTAGGAATCATCCTCGGACGCACCCTTGATATAGCCGAAGCGGTGGTTCGCGAAATACTTGACGGAATGCTCGCCATCGAAAATCTCCCCTTTCGGCGAATACCAGGCGCTCACGCTGAAGTCCTGCGCCGCGAGCGCGGCGAGCGTCGTGAGCGGCGCCTGACTCCTGGTCTGCGGCCCGTCCACGGCAAACGCCACCGGCACCTCGGACGCCACCGGTACACGCCGAGCCCCCGCCGGCGCCTTGGAACAGGCGGACAGGAGCAACGATGCGACAATGAGGAGAATGGCTGTCTTCCTCAACGGTAAAAGAATTTGAAGCTAGTTCGAAACAATCGCCGTATCATCCACCGGCGTACCGTCCCAGTCGGTCACGTTCACGTCCGAGACGCGGATCTCGGTGGGCGTGAAGACCAGGTCGTAGATATAGCGGTGGCCTGCCTTCCAGACGGTACGCGGCAACGGAAGCTCGTACGTCAGGTCGGGGATAGAGTTCTTGACGTGATAGGTAAGTTTGACGGTGCGCGACGGCTGAGGAATCACCAGCAGATGGTCGGTGCACTTGGCGGCGGCAGCCGTCGCAGAAGACTCCGGAACGGAGAATTCCGACACGATCAGGGGGACCGTCTTGTCACACTGGTTCGCGTCGCCTTGCGGGACGATCCAGTTGACGTCGAGCTCGGTGGTCGTGTTGTCGATCACGAGCGACCCCTTGAACTGAAGTTCTTCGAGCGTGAGGTCCTTCAGCGTGAAGACGCCGGCGTCGGACGCGCTCTTGGCCGTGAATCCCACCACAGCCATCGAGTGCTGGAATTCGAGCGGCACCGTCCCGCCGGGATTGCTCCTGCTGGACTGCGCGTTGTTGACCGCGTACATCACGTCATATTGGTCGGCATACGTATCCCATTCCACGACCGAGACGCCTGCAGCGACACCACCGTCGGAAGGACGGTAGAAGCTGATGCTTCCCGGGTCGGCGTTCAGGGCGTCATAGGCCGCCGGCTTGAGCGCCAGGGCCAGGAAGTCCACCTTCACCCCGCCCAGCGGCCAGAACTTGGGGTCGTGCGTATAGCTCCCGCCAAGGCCCGGCCCGGAAGCGGCAGACGCCTGCCATTTCGCGGTCTCGGAGAAATAGGTGAACAGCTGCTCGCGCATGAACTCCGGCTCCTCCGCAGCGGAAGCGGAAGCGAGGATCACGTAGGTGTTGTCCACGCCGAGCGAGGCGCCGACGAGCTCCGGGTCCGCCTTGACGGAGGCGGACGCCGCAGCATTCAGCGACAACTCGGGCGCTTCAGTGACGGTAATTGTCCTGGCGCAGGCACAGGCCAGCGCCAGGCAACCCGTCAACACGGCCAGCCGGAACGGAACGTTGGACATGGCAGGGACTAGCCGATCTGCTCGTTGTCAACAATTTCCATCCAGACGTTCACCGTAGGCTCCAGGGTGATCTCCGCAGCGGAGAACTCAAGATTGAAGGTATACTTCTTGCCCATCACCCAAGGGTTGCGCGGGATGTTGAGCTCGTAGTCGAAGGTCTTGCCGCCCATCGAGTAGTTGATCACGATCTGCTTGGCGGACTGCTCCGGGATGAGGAGGTTCGTGGTAATCTGGGTGGCGGTGCTGTTCAGGGTGTAAGGGAAATCGGAGATGCCCTCGGCGGCGGACAGGTCCTTGTCGCCATGGGCGGAGATGGTCCAGCCGGCCTTCAGGTTGGCGCGGTAGTTGTCCACCTTCAGCGTGCCTGCATACTCCAGGTCCTTGATCGTAATCTTGTTGATCGTCAGGTCCACCGTCGTGGTGGCACTCTTCTTGGCCGTGAAGGCGAGGAGCGCCTGGGCGTGCTTGAAGGCCAGGGCGACGTTGCCGTCGGTGCCGGGCACGCAGCCGTTGGCCACGGCATACAGCACGTCATACTGATTGGCGAAAGTATCCCAGTCGTCGATCGTGAATTCGCGTGCGTGGGTCTCGGAATGGAAAGTCGGAGAGAGGGCGGTCTTGGCGTCCGGCGTCAGCGCATAGGCCAGGAAATCCACCTTCACGCCGCCGAAAGGCCAATAGATATGCTGCTTGATATAGGGGGAGCCGCTGGCCGGGAACCACTTGGCGCCGTCCGTGAAATAGGCGAACAGCTGGCCGCCGTAGTTCGTGGCAGCAGGATCGAAATACTTGGGAGAGCCATCGGCCGAAGCGGCCGCGTAGATGACATAATCGTTGTCCGTACCGAGGGAGGCGCCGGTCAGTTCCGGGTCCGCCTTGGTGGCGACGGCCTTGAAACCAATCTCGGCGGGCGTCTCATCCTGGATGGTCTCGGTCTTGGCACAAGACACGGCGGCCAGCATCACGGCTGCACCGGCGAGAAGAGAAAGGTGGATACTTTTCATGTTGGTTGTTTTTAAGTAAGTGAATATTTTATGCTCTTTTTATCCGATGATGATGTCGATCGCCTCACCGTCCCAGTCGTTCACGACCGGGTCGAAGCCGCCGCCCTGGTAGTCGTCGCCGGGAATCTCCAACGGTTCGTCGACGATGATCCTGTGCGCGGAGTTGTCGGGGTTGAGCCATTGGTCCGTCACGTCATAGACATATCGGAAACGGGCACCGGAGTTCGTGGTCACGAGCACGTTCACGATCACTTCGGTCTCGGGGTCGGCATGGCGCCCGAAGGTGTTGAACGCCGAGAAGAGCTGCCCCTTCGCCACGTCCACGTCGCACTCGAAACCGAGCGCGCAGGGGCGAGTGGCCGCGCGGGCGTCCCAGAGGTAGCGGCCAGCAGCCTGCCCGGTGATATAGATTTCTGCTTTCTGGATGCGCTCCGCGCCCTCGACGTCAATGACCTCCACGGACCAGCTCTCCGAGAGACGGGAAAGCGTGACGTCCAGGACCACGCTCTCGGCTTCTTCCGGGCGCACCGGGACCATCGCACCGGCAATCTTGCCCACGAAAAGGTGGTCCGGCTCGAAGAGGACCGCCTGCTCGCTGGAAGCCGGCTCGCCGCCCTGGTCGGGATCGTCCTTGGTCGGCACGGCCTGCAGCTTCACGCGGGCGCCCGTGGGGCTCGTGGAAGCGAAGCCGCCCGCACGCGATTCCGTGCCGGACACCTGCGTCGCTTCCGTGCCGAGACTGTACACGATCACGTCATACGCACCGGCCGGGACGTCGACGAAGCCGCCGGTGGGCGGCAGGAAGTCTTCCGCCACCAGTTCGTGACTCACGGCGTCATAGAAGCAGGCGCGCACGAGCTCCGGCATCTTGCCGACGACCTTGTCGCGCAGCTGCGGACGGGCGCCGAAATCCAGATGCGACTCCTGGGCGGGGTCCAGCGACTGGTCCACCGCGACCCGGAGATAGATGCCCGCTTCGCGTTCGTACATCGGGATGCGCTTGCAGCCCGCGGCCAGCGCGAGGAGCAGGACGCACAGCGGAAGGAGGAATCTGCATCTTCTCATCGCACACCTCCTTTCTTACGCACGTAAATGGGAACGACCAGCGAGATCTGGGCGCGCGTAGGCCCGATCCAGCTGATATTTTTCGTCACGCCCTTGCGGTGGTAGAGCACCCCGCCGGGCTCCATGCAGTCGTACGGACGCGCCGTCGACCAGATATAGCCGAGGCCCAGCTCGAACTCCAGGTGCATCCGTCCCCGGAAAATCGGGGCGGCATAGAGGTAGTCCAGGCCGACGTTGTAGAACTCGCCCTGGTGGCCGGACCAGCCGCGCTCGAAGTCATAGTATCCCGCCGCGCCGTACAGGCCGATGGAATGGCCCAGCAGGCGCTGTCCGGCCTGCATGTCCTTGCGCGGAAACCAGTAGCGGAGCTCGACGTCCGCCGCCATCAGCTCGTTGCAGACGCCGTTGTCGTCCACCCCCTTGGCGTGGCCGGGACGCCACAGCCAGGGGTAATAGATGTCGGCGCCAACGCTCCAGCGGCGGCCCAGCGGGATCTCGATGCCGGCATTGGCGAACGGAATGGCCAGGGCGTTGGTGCGCAGGGCGAACAGCATCCTGCGGTCGGAGTAGTCCGGACCGGCCGGCTTCCACTCCTGCGGCACCGCAGGCGTGATGTCGATATAGACGGTATCGCGGACGGTCCGCGAAATATAGACGGTATCGGTGCGCGGCTTGTGCGGATGCGAGATGATGCACTCGACCGACATGCCCACGGCGCGCAGTTCCGGGAAGACGTTTTCGTCCAGCCAGCGCCAGGCGCGGCCGCCGTCCACACGGCGGAGGCGGTTCTTGCGCGAATCCACGACCTTGCCGCCTTCGACCACCCATTCGGGCGTCTTCTCGATGACGTTCACCGCCTCGTCGCGCCAGGGCACGTCGAGGGTGCGGATGATGCGCGCGAGGCCTTCCCAGTCCTCGCCCACCGCCTCGCGGTGGTAGAGCGTGGCGCGGAGGCCGAGCGTGTCGGCGAACCAGGCGTCCAGCGCGTGCGAGCGGGCTTCCGCCAGCGCGCGGTTGTCATAGGAGGCGCCTTCCGGCGAAGCGGACCCGCGCAGCAGCACGGCGTCGACCGTGCAGCCTTCGTCGAGGCGGTCCTCGACGACGCGGCGGAACTCCCTCATATTGACACCGTTATTCCGGAAATCAGGATCAATTTCAGAAATGCCCCGATGGAAAAAGACACTGAGGCGAAGGACATCCGTCCTCCCTTCCTGCGCTGCCAACCGACCCCCCTCCCCCTTGGGAAGCAAGAGGGCTGCGATCAGCAGTATTTTGAAGAAGGAAGAGTTTTTCATGTCGATACTAACGGATTTTAACGTTATTTATGAGGCTTGTGGGGCCGGCTTGACTGCTTCCGGCTGCGGCGGCTTGGGGGCGGCGACGCGCACCGGCTTGGGAGCCGGAGCGGAGCTCTTGTGCACCATCGTCGCGACCAGCTGCTCGTATTCCTGCTCGGAGATCATCTTGAACGAGCCGTTGATCTGGGCACCCATCTCGACCTGGATCTTGCGGACGTGGATGTTGCCGTTGACCACGGCCGAACTCTTGAGCGAGAGCGTGTCCTTGACGAAGATGTCTCCGTCCATCTTGCCCCAGAAATCGACGTTGGTTGCGAACAGTTTGCCGGAGAGACGAGCGGTCTCGCCGACTACTACCTTGCCTTCGGAGAAAAGCGTACCGTCCACCTGGCCGTCGATGCGGATGTCGGTGGAAGAAGACAGATCGCCCCGGATGGCTGCACCCTGGGAGATCCTGCTGACATTGTTTACGTTCTGTTCCACTGTTTTCGGGGGTTTATTGAGATTGAGATTCTTGGTCAGGTTCATACGCGTCCGGTTTAGACCAGGCCTTTGCCGTGGCAGTTCTTGTACTTAAGCCCGCTTCCGCAAGGGCAGGGATCGTTGCGGCCCACCTTCTTGTCCACCTTGACCGGGGTGTTGGCCTTCTGCTCGCCGTTGGTGCTCAGGTCGCTGTGGCGGGTCTGGTAGCGGCTCATGTCGGTCTGCGGACGGACGGCGCGCTGCGGCTGCTGCGGGCGGTCCTGAAGCGGGACGAACGCCTTGAAGAGGAAGGACAGGACGTCCTGGTTGAGCGTCTCCAGCATCGAGGCGAAGAGGTTGTAGCTCTCCAGCTTGTAGACCACGACGGGGTCTTTCTGCTCGTAGGAGGCGTTCTGGACGCTCTGCTTGAGGTCGTCCATCTCGCGGAGATGCTCCTTCCAGTGCTCATCGATCTGGTAGAGGATGATATTCTTGCTCAGGGTCTTGGCGATCTCGCGGCCTTCGGAGTTGTAGGCCTGCTCGAGGTTGACCGAGAGGGTCATCTGCTTGCGGCCGTCGGAGATGGGGATGGCGATGTTCTGATACATCGAGCCCTGCTTCTCGTAGACTTCCTTGATGATCGGGTAGAGGCGCTCCACGAGCGTGTCCATGCGGCGCTTGTAGACTTCCTGCATGTGCGCGACCATGATGTCCTCGATCTCGATGGGCTTGGCCTTCTCGTAGGTCTGCTCGTCCAGGCCGGAGTCGATGGAGAGCTGGGCCATCAGCGAGCTCTCGAACTCCTCGAAAGTATAGCCCTTGTTGCGCTCGACGAAGAGCTCGGCCGTATCTTTCATCATATTCTGGAGGTCGATCTCCACCTTCTCGCCGCTGATGGCGTTGCGGCGGCGGGAGTAGACGGCTTCACGCTGGTAGTTCATCACGTCGTCGTATTCGAGCAGGCGCTTGCGGATGCCGAAGTTGTTTTCCTCGACTTTCTTCTGCGCGTTCTCGATGGCGTTGGAGAGCATGTTGCTCTCGAGGGCTTCGTTCTCGCCCATGCCGAGCTTGTCCACCATGGAGGCGATGCGCTCGGAGCCGAACAGACGCATCAGCTTGTCTTCCAGGGAGATGTAGAACGTGGAGGAACCCGGGTCGCCCTGACGGCCGGCGCGGCCGCGCAGCTGGCGGTCGACGCGGCGGGAGTCGTGGCGCTCCGTGCCGATGATGGCGAGGCCGCCCTTGGCCTTGACATCGGGGGAAAGCTTGATATCGGTACCACGGCCGGCCATGTTGGTGGCGATGGTCACGGCCGAAGTCTGGCCGGCCTGCGCCACAATCTCGGCCTCGCGGGCGTGCTCCTTGGCGTTGAGCACGTTGTGGCGGATGCCGCGCATCCGGAGCATGCGGCTCAGGAGCTCGGAGGTCTCGACGTCGGTCGTGCCGACGAGCACCGGACGGCCCGCTTCGGAGAGCTCCACGATGCGGTCGATCACGGCGGCGTATTTGGCTTTCTTGGTCTTGTAGATGAGGTCGTTCTGGTCGTCGCGGATGACCGGGCGGTTGGTCGGGATCACCATCACGTCGAGCTTGTAGATGCTCCAGAACTCACCCGCCTCGGTCTCGGCCGTACCGGTCATGCCGGCCAGCTTGTGGTACATGCGGAAGTAGTTCTGCAGGGTGATGGTCGCGAAGGTCTGGGTCGCACCCTCCACCTTGACGTTTTCCTTGGCCTCGACGGCCTGGTGCAGACCGTCGCTCCAGCGGCGGCCTTCCATGATACGGCCCGTGGACTCGTCCACGATCTTGATCTTGCCGTCCATGATGACGTAGTCGACGTCCTTCTCGAACATCGTGTAGGCCTTGAGGAGCTGGATCACGGTGTGGACGCGCTCGCTCTTGGTGGAGAACTCCGTCATCAGTTCGTCCTTCTTCTGCTGCTTCTCGGCGAGCGGAAGGTCGGTGTGCTCGATCTCGGCGACGCGGGAACCCACGTCCGGCAGGACGAAGAAGTCCTCCTCGCCCACCGCCTTCGCCAGCACGTCGTGGCCCTTGTCGGTCATGTCCACGGAGTGCAGCTGCTCGTTGATCACGAAGAAGAGCGGGTCGGTGACGACCGGCATCTCCTTCTCGTTGTCCTGCATATAGTAGTTCTCCGCCTTCTGGAGGAGCACCTTCATGCCCGGCTCGGAGAGGAACTTGATGAGCGGCTGGTACTTCGGGAGGCCCTTGTGGGCCCGCAGGAGGAGCTTGCCGCCTTCGGCCTCGTCGCCCTCGGCAATCTTCTTCTTGGCTTCGTTGAGCACCTGGTTGACCAGGCTGCGCTGCTCCTGGTAGAGCCGCTCCACGAAGGGGCGGAACTGCATGAACTGCGCCTCGTCGGCTTCGTTGCGCGTGATCGGGCCGGAGATGATGAGCGGGGTCCGGGCGTCGTCGATGAGCACGGAGTCCACCTCATCCACGATGGCGAAGTGGTGCTTGCGCTGCACCAGGTCCTGCATCGAGATGGCCATGTTGTCGCGGAGGTAGTCGAAACCGAATTCGTTGTTCGTACCGAACGTGATGTCGCACTCGTAGGCCTTGCGGCGGGCGTCGGAGTTGGGCTGATGCTTGTCGATGCAGTCCACGGACAGGCCGTGGAACATATAGAGCGGGCCCATCCACTCGGAGTCACGCTTGGACAGGTAGTCGTTGACGGTCACCATGTGGACGCCCTTGCCGGCAAGGGCGTTCAGGAACACCGGGAGCGTGGCCACGAGGGTCTTGCCTTCGCCCGTCGCCATCTCGGCGATCTTGCCCTGGTGCAGGGCGATGCCGCCGATCAGCTGGACGTCGTAGTGGACCATGTCCCAGGTGATTTCGTTGCCGCCGGCCATCCAGTGGTTGGCGTAGACGGCCTTGTCGCCCTCGATCGTGACGAAGTCGTGGTTGACGCTCAGGGCGCGGTCGAAGTCGGTGGCCTCGACCGTGATGGTCTCATGCTCCTTGAAGCGGCGGGCCGTGCTCTTGACGATGGAGAAAGCCTCGGGGAGGATCTCCTCCAGGCACTTCTCGATGGCGTCGTCCTCGTCCTTGACCAGCTTGTCGGACTCGCCGGCGAGCTTTTCCTTCTCGGAGATGGGGATGTCCTTCTCGAGCTCGCGCTTGATCTCGGCGATCCGGTCCTCGAAGGGTTTCTCGACCTCCTGCAGGCGGGCACGGAGGGCGGCGGAACGGGCGCGGAGCCCGTCGTCGCTCAGGGCGTCGATCTCGGGATAGACAGCAAGTATCTTGTCCAGTGTAGGCTTGACGGCTTTGTAGTCTCTTTCGGACTTGGAGCCGAAGATCTTGCCTATAATAGATGCAAATGACATTTTCTAAAGGTTTTGGGTTTTTCAATCTCCTCACGCGCACAAGCGCGCAATCGTACAAAGATAATCAATTGTCCTGTCATCTGCAAAAACTCTTCCACGCACCGTTTATTACTTCACGAGGATGTTCGTCTTGACGGTGGCATAGTCGCTGGACACGCTCAGGGTGGCCATTCCGGGCACTCCGCGCAGGGAGCGCACGACTGCCAGGGCCTTGCCGCTGAACAGCGCCTTGACATTGCCCTTGAGTGACAAAGTGTCAGCGGCGTTGCCGTTGTCCACGCCCACCAGCTCGCCGTCGCCCGTCACGCTGAAGTGCAGCAGGTCGGCGGCCGTCGGCACCACGCGCCCGTCGGCGTCCAGGGCCTCGACGGTCACGTAGGAGAGGTCATAGCCGTCGGACGCGATCGTCGTGCGGTCGGGCGTCAGGCGCAGGGTCACGGGCGCGCCTGCGGTGTAGCGCGCGTCGCGCGCCACTTCCTTGCCGCCCTTGTAGGACACGACCTCGATGCGGCCCGGCTCGAACGGCACGGCGTTCCACTGGACGTGGAGCACGTCGCGCGTCTTGGACTGCCGGCCCCAGGACTCGCCGTTGACGAAGAGTTCCACCTCGTCGGCGTTGTTGTAGTATGCCCAGATGTCCACCGGCTCGCCTTCCTTCCAGTTCCAGTGCGGGAAAAGGTGCAGCACGGTCTTGTCCGTCCATTCCGACTGGTAGAGCCAGTAGGCGTCTTTCGGGAAGCCGGCGAGGTCCACCACGCCGAAATACGAGCTGCGCGACGGCCAGCCGTACGGCGTGGGCTCGCCCAGGTAGTCGAAGCCGGTCCAGATGAAGGTGCCGGCGATGAAGTCGCGGTCGCGCACGGCGATCCACGCATCTTCGTGGAAGTCCGCCCAGGGGGCGGAGCAGGCGTCGTAGGCCGTCACCTGGTGGTTCCAGTCCACTTCGTCCTCGGCGGTGTACTGCCAGCCGCGGCTCGGCAGCTTGTATCTGCGCGTCGAGGGCTGGAAATAGACGCCGCGGCTGTTGAGCGACGAGACGGTCTCGGAGCCGAGCAGCGGCTTGCCCGGGAACCAGACGCGGCACGAATCATACAGCTGCGGGTGATAATTGAAGCCATAGACATCCAGCGCGCCGCTGCGCAGCAGGTTGTTGCCGGGCCAGACGCCGTTGCAGCCGGCCGTGATGGCGCGGGTGGTGTCCAGGTCGCGGATGATCTGCGCCATGTGGCGCGTCAGCAGGATGTTGGGATTGTTCTCCGAAGGATCGCTCTGGCCGAGCGAATGGATGAAGTTGAGCAGGTCGTTGGCCTGTTCGGGGGTCAGGTTGGCGATGTCGTCCGTGCGCGAGTCGCTCTGCTCCAGGATCTCGTTGCCGATGCTCCACATCACCACCGAAGGGTGGTTGCTGTCGCGCCGGACGAAGTCCTGCACGTCGCGGACGTGCCACTCGTCGAAGAAGCGGGCGTAGTCGTAGCGCGTCTTGCGCTTGCGCCACATGTCCATCGCCTCGTCCATCACCAGGAAGCCCATCTCGTCGCAGAGGTCGAGCAGCTCGGGCGCGGGCGGGTTGTGCGAGGTGCGGATGGCGTTGACGCCCATATCCCGCAGGATCTGCAGTTCGCGCTGCAGCGCGCGGGAATGCACGGCCGTGCCCAGGCAGCCCATGTCGTGGTGCAGGCACACGCCCAGCATCTTGACCGGGCGGCCGTTGAGGATGAAGCCGCGGTCGGCGTCCCACTCCGTGGTCCGCACGCCGAAGCGGGTGGCGTAGGTGTCTTTGATTTCGCCGGTGGAGACCGTCACCCGGGCTGTATAGAGATAGGGATCGTCGACGTCCCAGCGGTGCGGCCTGTCGAGCGTCAGCGTCGTCTTGAAGACGGGCGCGCCCAGCTCGTAGGAGCGGGCGACCGTCCGCCCGCGCGCATCCAGGATGCGGATGTCGAAGCGGACCATCTGGCCGGGCAGGCTGCCCTCCGTCTGCACGGACACGGCGACCTTCGCCTCCTTGTCGGTAATCTCCGTCGGCTGGACAAAGACGCCGTCATAGGCCACCCTGAGCCGTTCCGTGACCACCAGCCGGACGTTGCGGTAGATGCCGCAGCCGGCATACCAGCGGGAATTGGGCTGGTCGGCGTTGTCGCAGCGGACGGCAATCACGTTGTCCCCCGGCTCCAGGAGCGGGGAGATATCATAATCGAAGGAGCTGTATCCATACGGGCGCGTACCCAGGCGCACGCCGTTGACATACACGGAGCTGTTCATGAACACGCCGTCGAATTCCACGTGCGCGGCCTTGGCCGGCAGGCCCTTCCCGTCGAAGAACGTGTCCGGCATCCGGAAATGCTTGCGGTACCAGCCGATGCCGCCCGGCAGGGCGCCGCCGCTCGGTGTGGAAGGATTGTCGGCGGAGAACTCGCCCTCGATGCTCCAGTCGTGGGGCAGGTGCAGCACCCGCCACCCGGTATCGTCGCACTCCGGATCCGCATAGCACGGATCGTCACCCAGCGTGAATTTCCAGTCGAAATTGAAATCTTCGCCGCGCTTCGGCGCGCCGGTCTCCGGCCGGCAGCCAGCCAGCAGCGCCACCAGCGCCATCAGCGGCAAAATGGTTATCAGATAGCGTCTCATATCCGCAAAAATAGCAATTTTCTCCTGAATCATATTCAGCCCCTGCAATCCGCGGATCCCTCTTGGTATTTTGGCATATAATCTCCATTTTTGCACAAAACCAGACTCTTTGAACTATGAAAAACATCCTTCTTGACCTGGCCATTGGCCTCCCCTACGTAAAAGGGCAGAATCTCCCTGTCCGCAACTGCTGGCATTTCTCCACCGACGGCACCGCCCGGGACGTCCTGTTCCGGGACCGCGACGATTTTGTCGCCGGGATGAACCGGATTTACACGCTCGCCCGGAAATACGGCATCGTCATCCTGGCATTCTGCCTGATGGACAATCACCTGCACTTTATCCTGTACGGAGATTTCGACGCCTGCAACCGCTTTATGCATGAGTATGTACGGCAGACCTCCGCATTGATCGCACGCAAGTACGGGCTGAGTGCCGAACTGCGCCGGCTTCCCATCCACCACCAGGTCATCACGGATGACGGATATCTCAAGACCGCCATCTGTTATGTGATCAAGAATCCCGTCGTCGCCGGCCTCCCCTATCTTGTCCAGGACTACCCCTGGTCCAGCGGCCCCTTGTATTTCAGAGGAGGCCTCACCTGGGCGACACCGGACCGAGGAAGAAAACACACTTTAACCGGCATGTCCGTCAAGCAGCGAGAGAATCTGCTCCATACCAG
>LUZH01000025.1 GCA_001602885.1 Bacteroidales bacterium Bact_16
GCCCGCTACATCGAGCGCTGGTCCACCAAGGCCCGCGGCGACCAGATCTACGGCTACATGGCCCTGGCCGCCCTCGTCGACAAGGACTACGCGGCGGCCGTCGAGACCTACGACAACATCGAGGAGCTCACGCCCGACATGCTCAACAACTACACCAAGGCCAATTTCCTGCGGGGCGAGCAGCTTTTCGCGAGCGGCTCCTACCGCGACGCGATCCCGTTCTTCCGGGCCACGGCCTACTACGTGCCCCGCACGGACCGCTTCAACCAGCTCTCGCGCTACTGGATGGGTGAGTCGGCCTACCGCGCCGGCTTCTATCCCGACGCGCAGAAGACCTTCACCGAGCTGCACAACGCCGCGGCGCTGGACGGCCAGGCCGAGGGCCGGCTGCTGCCCTACAACATCGGCTACAGCTATTTCAAGGCAGGGGACTACGCCGCCGCGGCCCGCTGGTTCGACAACTATGTCGCTTCCGGCGACGGGCTCGCGCGCGAGGATGCGATGAACCGCCGCGCGGACTGTGACTTCGCCCGCCGCGACTACAAGGCCGCCGTCGCGTCCTACCAGAAGGTGATGACCGAGTTTTTCAGCCCGGACAACATCTATCCCTATTTCCAGCAGGCGGTCGCCTACGGCCTGTCCGGCGACCGGCGCCGCAAGGTCTCCACGCTGTTGCACATCGAGGACGCCACGCCCGGCGTGCCGCTCTACGACGAGGCGCTCTATGAGCTGGGCCGCGCGCAGATGGACCTCAAGAACAACAACGACGCCGTCCGCACCTTCACCCGCCTGCGCCGCAACACGAAGGACAACACCTACGTGGCCCGCGCGCTGATCGGCCTGGGTATGGTGCACCGCAACATGTCCGACTACGACGCGGCGCTGGAGAGCTACAAGGAGGTCGTCTCCCTGATGCCCAACAGCGAATACGCCGAGGAGGCGATGTCCGCCATCGAGTCCATCTACCAGGCCCGGCGCGAGCCGGAGAAGTTCCTCGAATACGTGGAGCAGAACTCCCTGGCGCAGAGCCGCAGCGACGCCGACCGCGAGAAGATGTATTTCAACACGGCCGAGCAGCTCTACCTGGCGGGCAACCACCAGCAGGCTGCCGTGACGCTGCGCAAATACCTCGAAGACTATCCGACCGGGACGGACCGCCCGCAGGCGGAGTTCTACCTGGCCGAGTGCTATAATGCCCTGGGCGAGAAGGAGAAGGCCGTCGAGCATTATGCCGCGGCCGCGGCCGGCGAGTCGGCGTATTCCTTCTCGGAGATGGCGCGCCTGCGCTTTGCGGACCTGTCCTACGGGCTGGGGCGCTACCAGGACGCCTATGCCGGCTATGAGAACCTGCTCGGCACGGCCCGGATGGACGCCAACAAGCAGACCGCCCGGGCGGGCATGATGCGCGCCGCTTACCGCTGCAAGGACTACGCGGCGGCCATCGCGGCGGCCGACGCCGTCATGGCCCAGCGCGGCCTCGCCGCCGACCTCCGCCAGGAGGCGACCTACGTCAAGGCGAAGGCCAGCCTGGCGTCTTCCAAACGCGACCAGGCCCTGGCCCTGTTCCGCCAGCTGAGCGCCGACCCTTCTTCGGCCATCGGGGCCGAGTCCAAGTATATGGTGATCCAGTCCCTCTTCGACGCGGGCAAGTTCGACGCCGTCGGGGAGGAGGTCTATGCCTTCTCGCAGAAGGCCGGCGACCAGTCCTACTGGCTCGCCCGCGCCTATGTCGTGCTGGGCGACTCCTTCGCGGAGCGCGGCCAGTACGCCCAGGCCAAGGCCACCTTCGAGAGCATCCGCGACGGCTATGAGCCGGAGTCGGGTGCCGACGACATCGCCGATTCCGTGCGGATGCGCCTGGAGCGTCTGTCTTCCCTAATGCAAGAATAAACGTATGAAACACAAATATCTGACCATCATGGCCTGCGTGGCGCTGGGCGCGCCGCTCGCGGCACAGAATATCAACCAGTCGGTGCAGGTGACCAACGACTACGTCACCCGTTTCGCGGATTTCCAGAAGCAGGGCCCGGTCCTGCAGGTTCCCGATTCGCTGTACCGCTTCGACTATGATTTCGACTACTCCGTCTTCGAGACGCCCTACAAGGGCGCCTACGAGTTCTCCCCCTACCGCATCGCGGTCACGCCGGAGGCCCGGCTCTATGACGGCAACAAGCTTTACCTGCGCGCCGGCGCAGGCTATTCCTTCCATCCGCAGTTCGAGCTCGCGTGGCAGATGCTGCAGGAGAAGGATCTCGCCATCGGCGTGTTCGCCGAGGCGGGCGGTTTCGCGGGCAATTACCGCCGCCGCGGGGTCGAGGGCGCCTTCGGGGGCCACGACCTGAGCGGCCGCGTGGGCGTGGGCGGCCAGTACCTGGCCTCCGGCGCCCGCCTGTCCTACCATTTCGGCTATGAGGGCATCTTCGCCGGCTTCGGCGGGGCGGAGCCCGAGTTCCGCTCGTCCTTCAATTCCGCCGTCGCGGCGGGCCGCATCCAGTCCCGGGAGCGCCCGGGCGACCGGTTCTTCTACGACATCGACCTGCAGTACCGCTATTCCGCCGACAGCGACCTGCCTAAGAAGAGGGGCTCCCTGACCGGCGAGAACAATTTCCTGGTCAGATTCTCCGCAGGTCCGGTGCTCAAGAGCAAATACGGCATCCTGCTGGACGGCCACTTCGAGATGGACGCGCTCCGGCAGGTGGAGTATGCCACCGACCAGCAAACCCGTCTCTACGGTGAGCTGTTCGGGGGCAACGTCGTCGCCCTGCTGGGCTCGCTCAAGCCCCATCTGGACTTCCTGCTGGGCCCCGTCCGCCTGGACGCCGGCGTCCGCTTTGACTATGCCCAGGACAAGGCCGGCGACCATTTCTCCCTCGCTCCGGACGTGAAGGCCCGCCTGGCGCTGCTGCAGGCCGACCTGGAGTTGTATGCCGGCGTGTCCGGCGGCCAGCACCTGCAGAGCCACTATGCCATCAAGCAGATCAACCATTTCGCCCGCCGCTCCGCGGCCTCGGCCACCCTTTCGCGCGAGAAGCTGCGCATCTACGGCGGCCTGCAGGGCCACTGGGGCTCGCGCATGCAATATGAACTCGAAGCCGGCTATGCCTCCTATGGCGCCATGCCGCTGGCCTCGCTCTACGGCGTGGTCGCGGTGGACTACAAGGAAGCCTACGGCCGGGCCCGCGTGTCCTGGAAGGACGAGCGGCTGGAGCTGGACGGCGCGGCCGGCTATGCCTACCGCCGCCTCTACAACAAGTCCGCCGCCTACGCTCCGCCGGCATTCACGGGCGAGGTGCGCGGCCGCTACAACTGGGACCAGCGCATCTGGGCCGGCGGCTTCATCGAAGCGGCCTCCGGCCGGATGTCCCTCAACAAGGACGACGCCTGGATGGCAGGCTATGCCAACGTCGGCCTGACGGGCGAGTACCGCTTCGACAGCCGCTGGACGGTCTGGGGCGAGGCGGGCAACCTGCTGGGCATGGCCATCGAGCGGGCGCCGGGATTCATCGAGAAAGGCCCTTACCTGACCGTCGGTTTGAGCCTCAAACTGTAGGTAAATCCCGAGATTTTTCGTACCTTTGACGGATTTTAAGAGATACTCATCCAAGATGATTGAAAAAGAAGATATGAAGCTCGCGGAAGAGCAGTATTCCGCAAACAGTATTCAGGTGCTCGAAGGCCTCGAGGCCGTGCGCAAGCGCCCTTCGATGTATATCGGCGACATCTCCGAGCGTGGTCTGCACCACCTGGTCTATGAGGTGGTCGACAACTGTATCGACGAAGCGATGGCGGGCTACTGCGACTCCGTCGATGTCCGGATCCTGGAGGGCAATTCCATCCGCGTGCAGGACAACGGCCGCGGTATCCCGACGGGCATGCACGAGAAGGAGCACCGCTCCGCCCTGGAGGTCGTCCTGACCGTCCTCCACGCCGGCGGCAAGTTTGACAAGAACAGCTACAAGGTCTCCGGCGGTCTGCACGGCGTGGGCGTGTCCTGCGTCAACGCCCTGTCCGACTCGCTGATTGCCGAAGTGCACCGCGAGGGCAAGGTCTTCAAGCAGAACTACTCCAAGGGCAAGCCCCTGGGGCCTGTCGAGGTCGTAGGCGAGGCATCCGATACCGGCACCACCATCACCTTCCATCCGGACCCGACCATCTTCACCCAGACCACGGTCTACCGCTACGAGACCCTGGCCGCGCGTCTGCGCGAGCTGGCCTTCCTCAACAAGGGCATCCACATCCGCCTGACCGACGAGCGCGAGCTCGTGGACGAGTTCGAGGTGGACGCCGCCGGCGAGTCCAAGGCCACCGGCCGCCAGGTCTACCGCAGCGAGATGTTCTATTCCGAGAAGGGCCTGAGCGAATTCATCGAGTATCTCGACGCCGGCGCCCAGACCATCATCCCGCAGCCGATCTGCGTCAACTCCGACAAGATCATCCCGATCGACATCGCGCTGCAGTACAACAACGGCTATTCCGAGAAGATCTACTCCTACGTCAACAATATCCACACGATCGAGGGCGGTACGCACCTGCAGGGCTTCAAGATGGGCCTGAGCCGCTCCCTCAAGCAGTACGCCGAGAAGAACAAGCTCCTGGATAAGTTCAAGGGCGAGCTCGCCCCGGAAGACTTCCGCGAAGGCCTCACGGCCGTGATCTCCGTCAAGGTGGCGGAGCCGCAGTTCGAGGGCCAGACCAAGACCAAGCTGGGCAACCCGGAGGCCACCTCCGCCGTGTCCCAGGCCACTGCCGCCGCGATGGATATCTATCTCGAGGAGAACCCCAAGTTCGCCAAGACCATCATCGACAAGATCGTGCTGGCCGCCACGGCCCGCGCCGCCGCCCGCAAGGCGCGCGAGATGGTGCAGCGCAAGTCGCCCCTCGGCGGCGCCGGCATGCCCGGCAAGCTGGCGGACTGCTCCGAGCGCGACCCGGAGAAGTGCGAGCTCTTCCTCGTGGAGGGTGATTCCGCAGGCGGT